>JBFYPU010000114.1:0-3140 GCA_041303175.1 Crocinitomicaceae bacterium
CTCATGGGCGTTGTTTAATAACTTGGACAAAGTTACTGATTTATGGGACTCATTTCCAATTGACCTCTCTCCGAACGATTGCTGCAGGATTTCCTGCAATCAGCACATTGTCTTCGTGATACGCTTTTCTCAATTGACTATTTGCACCGATAATGCAATTTGCTCCAGTTTCTGTCGATTTTAATAGCGTACACCTGCACCCAATCCAGTTGCGATCTCCAATGTGAATTTCTTCTTTTTTTGTCGATACAGGAAGGATCGTATGAAGGTCGGTATCCATCAACAGAATTTCCCAAGAAAGGAGGCACGACTTTCCGAAAGAAATGAGATTGGAGCAGATAAAAGTAGACGCTGCGGTCACAACGAAATCCTCTCCAAAACGTAGGTGTCCGCTCGCATTTACGGAGATTCTACAGCCTACACCAAAGAGTGCCTTTCCGTCAAATGTGATCGTGGAATCTGGTTTGAGATCAATTATGCCCGTATCGGTTGCGCCATTATAGGTCCCAATCTCGTAGGTTCCGAATTTCACAATTCCAGGTTCTATCGGTGCGTTCAGGATCATTTTGCCATCCAACGATTTTAGGCGATAATTGGAACTCACATAGATGGGCAATCGCAATGCATCAGCCAGTGGAAATTGCCTCAAGTTGAGACGCAGTGACCTCCACAATGATTTCATCCCATGTTTTCTCGTAAAATGCCTGTGTTTAAGAAGCATTGCAGGAAAGAGCATCGCTATTTTGAGGTGTGTTTTCACGTACTTATCTGATTTTAATGAACAAGTTAACAATCATTTGTAACAATTGATTTTAAATGTTCGTTCGTCTGAGATTTTTTTCTTGAAAAGAATCGTAAAATAGAATCGTTTGAGGTTTTCCTTCGTCCATTTTCGATAGTCTTTTTGCATCAATTCGCTAGGGGAAAACGACTTTCCTCGGATACGCGCAAAAACGTGAAGCATTCCATCCAATAGTTGATTCCACCACACGAGCGTCATCGTGAAAAAGGAATAGAAAAAACCACGCGTTTTTCGGAGATAGAGCCAGTCGGAAGCGATCACTTGCTGCACCTTTTGACGCGTTTCAGATGAGCTTGCGCTACCGACGTGAATCAGTTCTTGTTCGTGCCAATGATAGAAAGTGAAGCCTGATTTCGATGCTCGCCAGCACCATTCCATGTCTTCTCCGTAGAGGAAAAAATCTTCATCGAACAGCAGTTCTTTTTCCAAGGCATTTTTTCGATTAAAAAGCAGAAAAGCACCGTTGATCCATGCGACTCGACCGGATACGTAATGCGCAGAATTTTGCTCCTCTTTGTCGGTGAATTTCTTTTTCAAAAGTCGTTCAACAACCACTATGTAGAAGGCATTCGCACGAATTTCACGTTTGATTCCGGGGAAAGAGAGCCGAAGTGTTTCTTGGTAACTCCCATCCTCATTTACTAAGCGTGTTCCGAGAATGGTGGATTTAGAATCGGGAAGATTTTCCAGATGATTTAAACACTCGTTAATGGAATTTTTTGACGTTACGACAACATCAGAATTGAGGAGCAACACGTAGTCGCCTGTGGCAGCCTTGATTCCAGCATTGTTTGCACGACCAAAGCCGCTGTTGTAACCCATCTGAATCCATTTGACATCTGGGTAGACTTCTTTCAGCACGTTCTCGGAGTCATCCATTGAGTTGTTATCCACAACGATAATTTCGAAGTCCAAATCACGTTCATTTTCAACAATAGACTGAACACAAGCAGTGATTAAGTCTTGATTTTTGTAGTTGACAATGATGATCGAGAGTTTGGACATATTTGCACGTGTCTGTATCGGCTAATTTAGACGTTTATCCCCACGGATCGGAGATAATAGTCTTCAAGTTGAGAAATAATGATCTCAGCATTGTGATTCGTTTGAATGAAATCGAACAATTTACGACTTTCCGCGGTTAATCGCTCAGCATCAACAAGCACCTGATGACTATGGTCAGCGAATGCCTCCATGTCATTGAAAACAGCTAGGCGATCATCAATTTTGGTAGGATCATGTTTGTCGATATTGAAGAAAGCCACGGGGAGACCCATGCTCGAAATCTCGATACTGGAATATCCAAGTGTTGAGTTGCCAATATTCATCCAGCCCATTGAAATTTCATCTTGTTCAATGGACTTTTTTAGATCGGAAACATGTCCTTTGAAGGTTATGGCGTGAGAAATGCCCAGAATTTCCGCTGTTTGACGATAAAACTGGAGGTATTCCTCGGAAACAGCTTTGCCGTAAAAGTACATTTTGGCCGTTGGAAGCCGCTTCAGAAGGAGATGAAATGCAAATAAAAACATGATCGTTGGCTGATCGTAGTTGATCCTCGAGAATACACCAATAATTGGGTTTTCTGATGTTGGGACATAGTTGTTTTCCCGTCCATTCAGGTCTAAAATCAACGGAAATCCCAAAAAGTCCAATTTCGGATCGGTGATCGACTTGAAGTTAGTCTCTAACAGATGTTCCCTCTGGCTCTCAATCATAGTCACAAAGCGATAAGGTCGGTCAGGGAGATTTTCGTAGGGGTTTTTCAAGTACTGATTTGGTATACTCAAGAGGTGAATCACCATCCTCGGACACTTTGCAAAGACGGCTGGAAATCGATTAAAGACTTCAATTTTAAGAATCGAAATAAGATCGGTGCCATCTAATTTTTTGTGCAATTCTGCTTCAGCGCGTTCTTTTAGTTTTTGATTTTTTCCAGTTAAGTTCATCCAACGATAGGTGATGGAATTCAATAATTTTCGTTTCCTCGTTGATGTGACATTAGGATACAGTTCTCCCAATTCGAAGGTGTCTATGTTGATTTCTAGATCGGAGATGAGAGGTGCATAGAAATTGTTAGAATCAGTCAAAGGATAGGTGCAAAGAACAGAACATTCGAATTTCGATCGATCAATGGCTTTGAGAATTTCATACAAATAGCGTTCTGCTCCGTGTTGGGCTAACGTATCTACTACAAACAGTATTTTTTTTGATTCAGCCATTAATACAGGTTGATTTTCTCGATGATATAGGTGATTTGTTCTTCTGTTAAGCTAGAATTGATGGGCAAACTCAGTACTTCCTCGTGCATTTTTTCGGTAATTGGAAACGATAAGTC
>JBFYPU010000115.1:0-8157 GCA_041303175.1 Crocinitomicaceae bacterium
CTTTCACCACTTCGCGTGCGAGATTGAGCAAGAAGGCAAAAATTGCCAAGCCCAGCGCGATGTATAGAATGATTTTTGGATCATTATTGCCCGTGTTGAACGGGAAGAGTTTAACGAAGTAGAATTCCGTGTTTGGCAGTTGTTGCTGATAGAAGAAGATGCCTACCAACACGGGAACCAAAGCTGTGAGCGCTGCAATCAATACATTTCCTGTCAGGAATCGCCGTTTGAAATACATCGAATAGAACCACAAAACATTGATGGAAAGTAAATGAATGAACAAATACCAAAACGAATCCATGATCCACGAGAGATACAATGCAATACTGAATGCACATAAGTTAATTCCCCAGTGCATCAAAATTGCCGAACGCTTCGTGATGTGGCGGGTGATGATGAGTCGATGTGGTTTGTTGATGCGATCTGCGCGAACATCGAAATAATCATTGATAATGTTTCCACCTGCTGCAATCAAAACGGTTGAAAAAACCAGCCAAAAGAAAGGCCACCCCGTTACAATAAACGTGCAACTACATCCCTCCATGGGATCAAAGTACCAACCCAACCCATACATCGTAAGTGCGATGATGAGCAAATTGAGCGGGCGAATCAGGCGGAGAAAGTGCATTATTTTTTAATGGTTTTGTATTCGGTTCTACGGTTTGATTGATGTGCCATTTCTTGTTGCTCGGTTGGCAGTTTCGCGATTTCTTCATCAGAAATTTTTGGCATTGTTTCACCATAACCTTTATAAGATAAGCGTTCTTTGGCGATACCTTTGTTTACAATGTAGGTGTAAACCGCTTTTGCGCGCGACTCAGAGAGAACTTGGTTTTCTTTCGCATCGCCACGTGTGTCTGTGTGACCGCCTAACTCAATGCTAATTGTCGAGTTCACCTGCAAGAAGGCTACCAATTTGTCGAGTTCAACGAAAGATTCAGGTCGCAAGGTCGCTAAACGCAAATCGAAGAATACATTCTCCAATGAAATTGGAGTGTCGATGTTCAATGGAACAAGCGGAACATCCATGTGCACGGCGTCCAACCCTTCCGGCTCAGTCATGTTGAAGTTTTTGGAGAAAAAGGAATAACCTGGATAACTCACATTCAAAGCATATTCACGATTTACAGGAAGTGAAACCATAAATTCCCCCGTCATTTTATCCGCTTCAGAATAGACAACTTCTTCACCCGTTTTTAGATCGATTAGCTGAAATTTCCCTGCCACTGGTTTACGCGTTGTGATGTCGAATACAACTCCCTCGAAGTAAAGAGTCCGCGTTGGACGCAAATGTTCAGGCATGATGAAGTAATAGATATCCAAATCACCATAGCCACCTGAACGATTGGAAGCGAAGAAAGCAATTTCTCCTTCTGGAGAGACCATTAATGAATTTTCGTCGTAGGCCGTATTGATCGGATATCCTAGATTTACCGGGTAACCCCAAGTTCCATCCTCTTTCAAGCGTGAAACATACAAATCAGATCCCCCCATGCCCACGTGTCCGTGTGAAGCGAAATAGAGTGTTTTTCCGTCGGGATGAATCAAAACGGATTCTTCTTTTTTTGGTGAATTGATGTAATCAGGAAGTCGCTCTGCCGCGCTCCAAGTTCCATCAGCCTTTAGGCGTGTTACATAAATATCCGAATTGTCGGTCGCATTCCTTCCACGAAGGCCGCGAATAAAATACATGGTTTTTCCATCCGACGATAGGGAAGGTTGAGATTCCCAATGGTAGGTATTCGCTTCTCCAGGCAAGTTGACTGGATCGCTCCATTGAGAACCTAATTTTTTGGTGTAAAAGAGATCACAACTTCCACGCCCTAGACGGTTTGCTCCGTAGTCTGTGCCGGTTGCATCTGGACACGCCACGAAAACGAGCGATCTCCCGTCTGCCCCCAAGGTTGGTGCACCTTCATTGTTCACGGTATTCACATTGTTGGGCATTGCAATGGCGGTTTGCCAGATGTTTTTGTCGCTCAAATTAGAGACATAAAAATCCTCTTGTTCTTTGAAATTCCCAGGTACACGTCCGTCTTCAATACGTCGAGTAAAAAGAATTGTTTTTCCATCTACGGTAATCGTTGGGAAATATTCTGGATCTGCGGTGTTGATACCAGGCCCAATGTTAATTGGATTAAAATCGAGTGGATTTGCGAGCGCTTTTTCGGCAAATGCACAATTTGCACGCATATCCTCTGCTTGGATCAGCAGATCTTCATTGGCTTTCGGATTTCGAATAAAAATATCGAGATTTCTGATTGCATCACTGTAATAGCCCTGTGCTTGTTGCAAATTAGCCAAAAAGAAATACGTACTACCACCATAGCTGTGTTCTGGATTGATTTCTAGTGCCCGTTTATAGTGCACAATCGCTTCATCGTATTTCTGTAAATATTCTGCAAACTCACCCGCAAATAAATGCGCCTCCAAAAAATTTGGGTCTTTCTCCAAACTCTGATTCATAAGTCTCAAGCCCGTTGAATAATCTGGACCTTTTGTGACCGGGTCAATTCGTTGACGAGGCGCTTCTTTGCCTGCTTCGAAGAGTTTGATCGCCTTCTTGTTTTTGGTTGAATACGAGGAAAAGCTAGGTTGAGCAGTACCGCACGCCGCTAGGAAAATAATGGAAATAGAGAAAATCAGGTATTTCATACTTAAGGAATATTCATGAATTTATGGGTTTGCAAAGAAACCTTCCATTGCGGATGGTCCTTTACATAGTCGATGATCAATGGCAAAAATCGTTCCTGCTTCGACCATTCGGGTTGGAGATACAACTGACAATTGGGCGAAACGCGCTTCGCATGGGTTTCTGCCCATTCAAAATCGGATGGATGACTGATCACCACTTTCAATTCGTCGGCCTTCGAATAGGATTCATCGCAAGGAGCTTTGAATTTTTTCGGTGAAAAGCAATACCAGTCAATATTTCCCAGCAATGGATAGCAACCTGAAGTTTCGATGGCTGTTTCAATTCCTTCAGAGCGCAATTTTTCAATTAGATCGGTTAGATCATACATCGCCGGTTCACCGCCTGTAATGACACAAAAATCGGCAGGTGCATTTTTTACCTTGGCTACAATTTCATCCAAATACATCAGAGGATGTTGGTTGGCTTCCCAACTGTCTTTTACATCGCACCAAACGCATCCCACATCACAGCCCGCAATGCGCACAAAATAAGCTGCACGACCCGAATGCCTTCCTTCACCTTGGATGGTATAAAAATGTTCCATGATTGGCAACTCGATAGAGCTATTGATGTTTGCTTGATTCATCGAAGTAAAGATAGGGGAAATCCTAAAATGAAGCTTGATTTCTTCGTGAGATTTAACGGTAAAACCGAGTTTGGGTACACATCGGAAATTACAGTGGCTCTAAGGCATCTATTTCGCTGACATTGAGCTCAATTTTCCCTTTCGCATTCGGTGCGAAATTCCGTTTAAATTTAACTCCATCAATCCACTGATCACCTGCAAAAGAGCGTTTTTCCAGCACATTTTGCGCAAAGGTTTCATCAAAGGCTTCGATCATTACGATCAGTTCGGCATGTCGTGCACGGATCGTTTCGATCGACATTCCCCAGAAAGGTGACGATTCATCAATTTTATGCACGAGTGTCCATGTCAATGGAAAGAAATGAATGTAGTCCAATTGCAATTCCGGTCGATGGTATTCCTTGCTTAACGGATGTTCAGGATTGTTACTGTCCAAAGATAAAATGCAATTGACATGAGCTTTCAACAAGACTGAATTGCGTTGATTGACAATTTTAAACATGATGGCTTTTCCCCCGTCGAAATCGGTGAGGATCGCATTGCGCGCAACGGCAATTTTACTCGATGGCTTCGAAAAGCGACCGTACAACAACCCAGTTATGAGTGCAAAATAGAGCAAACCAAGAAAGGCTTCCGCAGTGGAAATGATTCCCGCGATTGGTCCAACCGGTGCTAAGAAACCATATCCAACGGTTGTGAAGGTTTGAACCGAGAAAAAGAATGCATTCAGAAAGTGATTCGAATTCGGATTGATCCCTGAAATGTCTTCAACACCACCAATCACATACAAACTGGCGAAAAGTAGATTGATTAAAATGTATGTTATTACAGTTAAGGCAAAAAAGCGAACCCAAGAAATTTCAACTAAGTATTTATAGAGATCTCGAAAGCTGTGCATACCACCCGTACGATTTATATTGAATGAACCGTCTTCATTCATCATGCGTTCTATGGGCGATTTGAAATCGGAGCCTAAGCCAGGGTCTTTCGTTTTACTCATATGGCAAAGATACGAAGGAATCGATCAATTTGCGTTAACGAACGACCATTTGTCAGTGAGGCGTTTGTGTTCTAAAATAAACGTTACGAGTTTTCGCTGCGCCACCTGGTATTGTTCAGGTGTTTGGCATTCTGAAAGCGTTTGAAAGGATTCGTTGATCAGCTCTAAAATGTTTGAATTGATCAGAATTTCAGATGTCTTCGTGTCAAAATGGTAATTGTTATAAACCGCAATGATCCGCTGTTTGTCGTGTTGCTCTTGTTCGGTTGGTGTATCTTTTCGTTGAAGTTCATCCAAAAAAGGAAGAAGTCGGGCGCTCAAATCAATGAAATGCTTCAAAACAAGCAAGGCCTCATTCACATTGTGAATGTCCTTTAGCGATATGTTGATTGAACGTTGCATCTTACCATAAAGACGCAAATGCCCGTTGTGTCGTTGGATGGTTTCGCAATGAATGAACGAAAGGTAGTTTTCATTGATCAAACAATATTATTTTTGGTGGAAACGGTTTTTCAATATATTTGTACCAACTTATAAATTAAGTCCTATGAATAAAATGATACTTTTTTCGTTTTCGGCACTTCTTGCTGGAAACATTTCTGCTCAAACGCAAATTGGAAATTCTGGTTTTGAAACGTGGGAAGCGGTTGCGGGTGACTTTGAACCAACCAACTGGAATAGTTTCTTGAGTGCTCAAGGTACGTTTATTGCATTCGCGGCAAATCAAATTGAAGAGTCTTCGGATGTTCGTCCGGGAAGTACAGGTGTGAAAAGCGCTCGAATTTGGACGCGTAATGCGGGGTTCAATGTCAAAGCAAATGGAAACATGACTTTGGGTAGAATCAACATGGGTTCAACAACAGCGAACAATCCTGCGAATCACAATCTTTCTCTAACGGCTGACCCGAATTTTTCTGAAGCATTGACAGATACACCCGATTCAATCGTTTTTTGGGTGAAATACAATGCCGCAAGCGGTTCAAGTATGGCGCGTATGAAAGCATCGCTTCACGATGACTATGATTTCCGCGATCCAGAAGACGCAGCTTCAACTCCACACAAAGTGGCATCGGCAGAATTGAATTTTTCTCCTACAGGTTGGACACGCAAAGCGGTTGCATTTGATTATTCGGGCCCAGCGACAACGAATACGTATATTTTATTGACTTTCGCTTCAAACTCAATTCCTGGTGGAGGGGACGTGGATGATGAGGTATTTATTGACGATGTTCAGTTGATCTATAACAATGCTGGACCAACAGATACTGATGGTGATGGGGTGACAGATGGCGATGAGGCAACTGATGCAACAAATCCAAATGATTTGTGTTCATTTATTCTTGCTTCTCAAACAGTGGCTCCAAGCTCAACATGGAACTCGACGGATTGTGATTTTGATGGTGTTTCAAACAGTCAAGAAGTAACAAATGGAACAAATCCACTTGTGAACAACAATAACTCGGTGAATGGACTTGATCAAGACGGAATGTCAGTTGCGATGAACAACACGACAAATGTGATTTCTGTTATAGCTGAAAACGAAGTGAGTGGCGAGTACGCGATTTACAGCACAACAGGTCAGATGGTACAAGCTGGAACGGTAACAAATGCCATTGCGTTCGATGCTGAATCGGGGATTTATTTCATGCACCTTATCACAAACTCGGGATCATACAAATTCGAGATTTACAAGAAATAAAATAATCGTATTTTTAGAAGCTGATTCGATTCCTTGCGGAGCGAATCAGCTTTTTTTATTTGCCTATGAAGACAACATTACTTATTCTACTCGGTGTGTTTGGATCTATAAACCTGTTTGGACAATCCGAAGGAACAATTAAAGGATATGTGCGCGACGAAAAAGGGAATCCGGTGCAGGATGCAGCGATAATCTATAAGAAAGACATCACTAGAGGTGCACTTGCGGATGAGCTTGGGTATTATGAAATGAACGTTCCATCAGGACCCGCATTCTTGATTTGTCGCTATTCGGGCATGGTTACAGATACACTGAATGTGGTGATTGTGGCAGGGGAATCGATCACGCAAGATGTTGTGTTGCGTTCAATCGTATTGGAATTTGAAGATGTTGAAGTGAAAGTTGGCAAGTTCGATCGTCCCTTCGAAGATCAAACGGTTTCCATGGAAATCATTCGACCTGAGATGATTGAAAACAAGAACACGCGAAGCATCGAAACGGCGTTGGATCAAACACCGGGATTGAATATATTGGACGGTGAACCTCAAATTAGAGGTGGAAGTGGGTTTACGTTTGGTGTTGGTTCGAAAGTAGCGGTTATTGTGGACGATATGCCAATGCTTTCGGGTGATGCAGGACGTCCCGAGTGGGGTTTTATTCCTGTAGAAAATATCCACCAAATTGAAGTGATCAAGGGTGCGTCATCGGTGTTGTCAGGTAGTTCAGCACTTTCTGGAGCGATTCATATTCGTACAGCTTACCCTGGCTTAAAGCCAAAAACCAAAGTGAATGCCTATTCTGGATTTTATTCAGAACCGAGCATTGAAGGTGCAACGTGGTGGACGGGAACGCCTCTCATTTCTGGTGTAAACCTCCTGCATTCTCGTCAAATTGGAAATTTGGATCTAGTTCTCGGTGCAAATGTCAATTATGATCACGGGTATATCGGACCGCCAAAAACAGATTCATTGGTGTTTGCGGATACGATTTCAAATTTCACGGAGCAACAAATGGCTTCTAAACGAGCACGGCTCAATTTCAATCTGCGTTACCGTTCTAAGAAATTCAAAGGAATTAGCTATGGATTGAATGGCAACGTGATGGTGGCAGAATCTAACTTGGCCTTCGCTTGGCTCAACGATTCTTCAGGGCTCTATCAAGCCTACCCAGGTGCTGTTTTTCTTCAAGAACAGTTCATTTTCAATGTTGACCCATTTTTGAACATTTACACAGATACCGATGGGAAGCACCATTTTCGAATGCGTTTGTTGCACGCCAACAATGAAATGACAGCTGGTCAATCTAACCGTTCGTCGACTATTTACGGCGATTACATGTTCAAAAAATCCTATAAATCCTTGAACGGCTTCGACTTTATTGGAGGAATCACAAGTACATACACGAGTTCCTATGCGAATCTCTACGCAGGCGGAGGAAGTCCCTATAATGACTTATTGAATGTTTCGGCGTACTCACAAATTGATAAGAAAATTCAAAAAATCCTCAACCTTTCGCTTGGTGGACGCTTGGAATACTTTCAACTTAACGACACGGTGACGGCGATTAAGCCCATTTTCCGTGCTGGGACAAGCATCAAAATTTACCAAGAAACCTATTTGCGCGCATCGTATGGACAAGGCTACCGATTCCCAACCATTACCGAACGTTACATCCGCACTGGAGTTGGCAATTTTGGTGTCTTCCCAAACACGGAGGTTTTGCCAGAAAGCAGTTGGAATGCTGAAGTAGGGATCAAACAAGGCATCAAGTTCGGGAAAGTTTTCGGTTATTTCGACATCGCTGGATTTTGGCAGGAATACGAGAACACGATCGAATACTTGTTCGGATTTTGGGGTGATCCCTTGGTCGACCCAAATCAATTGTTTGGATTCAAATTCGTGAATACAGGAAGCTCGCGTGTGTTGGGAATTGATGTTTCGTTTTCAGGGAAAGCGAAACTTGGTAAAAACGCCGAAATGACTTTTATGACGGGCTACAACTACATTGTTCCGAAAACGTTGAATCCAGATTTGATATACGCGATTGATGGAATTGGACGACCATACAGCTACAACTCAACATCCTTGGATTCGAGTTCACTGATTTTGAAGTACCGATCTTTGCACAATGTGAAAGGCGATTTTGAAATTACGATCAAGGAAAAATTGGCGATTGGA
>JBFYPU010000116.1:0-15802 GCA_041303175.1 Crocinitomicaceae bacterium
TTCTCTTCGTTCGGCTTGAACCCTTCAAAGGCAGTGCCTTTTCTTGAATTGTTAAGGAGTCGCTCTTGGGATCACGACCGCATAGAGTAATCCCAAAAGTATACTATTTCTTGGTTTTCCACCACAAAGATCGCAACGGTCACAAGGAGTGTGATGTTGGCTATCGACTTGTTAAGGCGTCCCACTTAGGATCACGACCGTGTGTAGATAGCGAAAAATCCCTTCACGCCTCAGCGCAGGCGGTTTGCTCGGCGATGCAGACTTCGTTGATGCTGCCGCGGGTGGCTTCGACCTTGTTGGCGAAGCAGAGAACCCGCACCGCACGATGCATCCGATGGCTGCGAGCCGACAAATAGCCGAAGATGGAAATGGCGCCAAATCATTCGAATCAAAAGGGTTGTTGTTTTGAAACGGGCTTCTGTAACAAAAAAAAAGGCGCGAATAATTTCACGCCTCATCTGTATCAATACCATCCATTATTTCGTGGACCATTCTCCTTTTAATTCCACATGTCCAATAGTGCTTCGATCTGGTTTGTTGACACTTAGCAAAAATTTACCACAAGCCACTTCTTTGTCGATGTGTTTGATTTCAACATGACCTTGCTCAGGCATTCCGCTCACCCAATTAAAATAGATGGTTCCTTTTGAGGAAATAATTGTTGTCATGCTCCAAATGTCTCCGCTGTAACCCATGTATGGATAAATACCAGGTTCAATTTTTTTGCCGTTTTTGGAGTGCAACTCCACTTTGATTTGGAGGTTGTTTTCCGAATTCGCTGCGCCTTGGGCGTAATTGTAGAAATTGATTTCTGCCGTGCTGTCGTTCAGATGGGTCAATTCCGTTCGTTCTACTTTGAAATCGCCGTTGAAAACATAGTTTGAATCGAACTGAGATCCATATTTTTCCACTTGGAAGAACACTTTATTCTCACCTAAACAAGGTGATTCGGATTCAGGTATGGTGCTCTCCCCGCCGCAGGAAGAAACGAAAATCGCCGTTAGTGCGACGAGTAAAAAGGGTGGAATAATTTTTTTCATAGTATTCGATTTTGGTTCAATTAAAGTAGTTAATTTCAGAAGATAGGCACTGCTTTTTAGCTAAATCTTACATTTTTGTTTTGATGTTCCGAAGTCAAAGTTGTGAACCGTCAAACAGCCCAATATGGAAATGGTGCAAACTCATTCAGATTCGAAGGTGAGTGATTTTTTATAAAGGTCGGCGTGCAACTTGCATTTTTTCTGGCTCCCACCAAAAAAGCGCGAAAGAATGTTTCGTCATCTCAATTATTCCTCGTTTCTTTCCATAAAAAAGTTCATGCACCACAACAATTATCTCCTTGAAGGATTGGAAACAGAACGGCTCCGTTTTCGAAAAGTCTCCTGGGACGATTTTGAGGAGTGGTCAACGCTCTTTGTTTCTGATGAAGTCGCCAAATTTTTAGGACTGGATCCATTGCTTTCTGCACGTGAATTGACCCAACTTTGGTTCGATAAAACCTTTCATCGGTATGAAAATGGCTTGGGTAGCATGAATGCCTTGATTGATAAGGAATCCGGACGTTTGGTAGGGCAGAGTGGTTTACTGGTTCAAGATATCGAGGGCGATCGGTTCATGGAAGTCAGCTACTCCATTCTCCCTGAATTTTGGCGAAAAGGGTATGCATTTGAAGCGGCAAATGCCTGTAAAAACTATGCCTTCGAGCAAAATTTAGCGGAAAAGTTGATTTCAGTTATTGAGCCCGATAACATTGGTTCAGAAAACGTCGCATTAAAGAATGGAATGACTTTGGAACGGCACATTCCTGAATATAAGGGGGCTCCATTCAATGTGTTTTCGATCCACAAACGCGATTGGCTTCTTGCGCGAAATTTGCCCGAGCATGCCGAGCACACGCATTATGTTTGGAATAAATTCGCCGCGGCCTACGAAGAACGGTTCATGGACTTGGAACTTTACAATGAAAGTTATGACCTGTTTTGCGCCGAATTGAAAACACCCAACGCATCCGTTTTGGAAGTGGGTTGTGGACCAGGGAATATCACTCGACAACTGCTTTTGCGCAGACCCGATCTTCGAATGCATGGAACCGATGTGGCGCCAGACATGGTTGCTTTGGCGATCAAAAATAATCCGACTGCAACATTTTCTGTACTCGATGCACGCGAAATCTCTCAAATAGATACCATTTTCAACGCATTTGTGTGTGGGTTTTGCATTCCCTATTTGAGCTGGAATGACGTCGACCAACTTTTTGCCAACGCGGCAGAACGTTTGACGACAAACGGGCTACTCTATGTGAGTTGTATCGAAGACGATCACGAAAAATCGCACCTTCAAACGGGTAGCACTGGCGATCAATTGTTTGTTCACTATTACTCGGAATCGGACCTTCGTGTATTTTTGGAACGCAGCTCGTTTCAGCACCTTCACACGATTCGAATACCATATTCCCTCTCGGATGGAAGCAAGCAAATCCACCTCGTGGTGATGGCGCGCAAGGCATAGATGGTCGGATAATCGGCTAATCGTGACTCGGCTCATCGGAACTCTGGTTTTTTTTGGCGCCTAATCTTTCTACACCTCTGAGTTTGTTTGCCTTTTGCGGATCGGAATGCACCCCTTGGAGCTTCCGCTGGTCGCTCAAGTTGCTCGTCCGATCACGCAAAATGCTGCACAAAGCTCTCCGTCTCCGCAAGGGCGGCTGTAACCTTCGGTATAAACAGAAGGAAATCATCCGAAAAACCTTGTTTGAATTCCTTAAGCTTTCACTATCTTTGCCACTTCATTGAAAGAACAACTATGATTCAAATTACGCTCCCAGATGGTTCGGTGAGAGAAGTCGAAAAGGGTACTTCCGCGATGGATATCGCATTAAGTATCTCCGAAGGACTCGCGAGAAATGTGCTCTCTGCAAAGGTGAACGGCGACGTCGTTGATGCAAATCTACCGATCACACAAAATGCAACGTTGCAATTGCTTACCTGGAATGACAAGGACGGGAAAGCAACCATGTGGCATTCCTCCGCTCACTTGATGGCTGAAGCGATTGAATTTCTATACCCAGGCGTGAAGTTAGCAATTGGTCCAGCGGTGAAAAGTGGGTTCTACTACGATGTTGATTTCATGGACTATTCCATTGCTGAAAAGGATTTGGAAAAGATCGAGCAAAAAATGAAAGATCTCGCGAAAGATAAAAGTGCTTTCATTCGACAAGAAATTTCTAAAGCTGACGCGATTGCCTATTTCACGGAAAAACAAGATCCCTACAAATTGGAACTCTTGGCGGACTTGGAAGACGGAAACATTACGTTTTATACCCAAGGTGAATTTACCGATTTGTGCCGTGGACCGCATATCCCCAACACGGGATTTGTGAAAGCCGTAAAATTAACCTCCATCGCAGGTGCTTACTGGCGTGGTGACGAAAAAAACAAGCAATTGACGCGCATCTACGGAATCACTTTCCCGAAAGCGTCCGAGTTGACAGAATATTTGGAAAACGTGGAGCTTGCCAAAGCACGCGACCATAGAAAATTAGGGAAAGAACTCGATTTGTTCACCTTCTCACAAAAAGTGGGGCAAGGACTTCCGTTGTGGCTACCAAAAGGTGCTGCATTGCGTGAGCGCTTGGAGAATTTCCTGAAAAAAGCACAGAAAGCGGCTGGCTACGATCAAGTAATCACGCCTCACATTGGTAGTAAAGAGCTGTATGTTTGCTCTGGACACTATGCAAAATATGGAGCAGATTCGTTTCAACCGATTTTGACGCCAGACGAAGGTGAAGAATTTTTGTTGAAACCCATGAACTGCCCGCACCACTGTGAAATTTTCAAATCACGCCCACGATCGTATAAGGAACTTCCTGTTCGTTTCGCAGAGTTTGGAACGGTATACCGCTACGAGCAATCGGGTGAACTTCACGGATTGACGCGCGTACGTGGCTTTACTCAGGACGATGCACACATTTTCTGCATGCAAGATCAAGTAAAAGATGAGTTCAAAAAAGTGATTGACCTCGTTTTGTATATCTTCAAAACACTGAAGTTTGAGAATTTCAAGGCTCAGATTTCCTTGCGCGACCCGAACGATCCGGATAAATACATTGGGTCGGATGAAAACTGGGTGAAAGCAGAAAGCGCGATCATTGAAGCCGCAGCGGAGAAAAACTTGCCAACCATAGTAGAATTTGGCGAAGCAGCGTTTTATGGTCCAAAATTAGATTTCATGGTCGAGGACGCCCTTGGACGTGAGTGGCAATTGGGAACAATCCAAGTGGATTACAACCTTCCCGAACGTTTTGAGTTGGAATACACAGGAGCAGACAATCAGAAACACCGACCTGTAATGATTCACCGAGCGCCATTTGGTTCTATGGAGCGATTTGTCGCTGTTTTGCTTGAACATTGTGCGGGTGATTTTCCATTATGGCTCGCTGTTGATCAAATCGCCATTCTGCCAATCAGCGATAAATACAATGATTACGCGCAAAAACTTTTGCAATTACTAAATAATTCCGATATTCGCGGATTCGTTGACGATCGTAACGAAAAGATAGGTAAGAAAATACGTGAATCTGAGCTTAGCAAAATTCCTTTCATGTTGATTGTTGGAGAAAAGGAAGCCGAAAACAATTTGGTTTCAGTTCGACAACGTGGCGAGAATGGAGAATTAGGTTCTATGAGCGCGGAAGAGTTTATTGCCATTGTTGGGAAAGCGATCGAAAATGAATTGGCTGTTAATGTTTAAAAAATTGAATGAGAAGACCTCGTAATAAAAAGACCTTCGTTCGTAGAGAAGATACCTCGAAGCACAGAATTAATGAAAAAATCACCGGGGACAAAATCCGACTTGTGATCGAAGGATCTGAGCCGCAAATTGTTACGGTGAGAGAAGCATTGAGAATTGCCGAAGAGTCAGAGTTGGATCTCGTTGAAATTTCACCGAACGCTGTGCCACCAGTTTGTAAAATTTTGGATTACAGAAAATTCTTGTACAACCAAAAGAAACGTGAAAAGGAGCTGAAGGCAAAACAAAGCAAAGTTGTCATCAAAGAAATTCGTTTTGGACCCAATACGGATGACCACGATTTCAATTTTAAATTGGAACATGCCAAAAAATTCCTTCAGGAAGGAAGTAAGCTAAAAGCTTATGTATTCTTTAGAGGTCGAGCAATCGTCTTTAAAGACCGAGGAGAGATTTTATTGTTGCGACTTGCGCAGGAACTAGAAGATTTCGGAATTGTAGAACAAATGCCGAAGTTGGAAGGAAAACGCATGACGATCATGATCAACTCCAAGAAAAAGTAATACCAGATCGCCTAGCGGTCATACGATATTAAAGAGCAATTATAGCGGTAATTTAAAACAAAGAGAGATGCCAAAAATGAAAACTAAATCCAGTGCAAAGAAGCGATTCACAATCACTGGAAGCGGTAAAATCAAAAGAAAGCACGCTTTTAAGAGTCACATCTTGACTAAGAAGTCGACGAAAAGAAAGCGTAACTTGACTCACGCAGGTTTAGTACATAAAGCTGACGAGTCCAATATTAAGCAACAATTGTGCATGAAGTAATCTGTCACGAGACGGATGCATGCACAGGTTAGAGTTAACCCAATAATGAGTACATAAGCCATCTGAAACAGTGATGCGCTCCTTGTTAAAAAACAAATTATTATGCCAAGATCAGTAAATCATGTCGCTTCAAAAGCCCGTCGTAAAGGGATAATGAAGCACGCAAAAGGCTACTACGGTAGACGAAAAAACGTTTGGACTGTTGCGAAAAACGCCGTTGAAAAAGGGTGGTTGTACGCATACTCAGGTCGTAAACAAAAGAAAAGAAACTTCCGCGCTTTGTGGATCACGCGTATCAACGCGGGTGCACGAAATCACGGAATGAGCTACTCTCAATTCATGGGGCTCATCAACAAAAGTGAAATGACCCTAAATCGCAAGGTACTTGCTGATTTAGCCATGAATCACCCAGATGCTTTCAAAGCAGTTGTTGAAGCAGTGAAGAAATAATTAACACATCGCTATAATGTAAAAGTCCTAACGAATTTCGTTGGGACTTTTTGTTTTTCAAAATAGGGGAGTTGAATTTCAATCAACTAAATCCGTTTAGCTTTCCAAGCAACACACCCATTTCGATTTTAGTTCATTCATCAATTCTATTACTTTAGCCTAAATCAATGCTAAAAAATAGAATATGAAAAGAATTTTTACACTCACAGCTAGCGTGCTAGCATTCACATCGATGTCGTTCGGACAAATCGGTGCTGTCGCTCCAGACTTCACCGTGACGGATATTGATGGAACAACGCACAATTTGTACAGTATTTTGAATTCAGGTAAAGTAGTTGTTTTGGACTGCTCTGCTACATGGTGTGGACCTTGTTGGGGCTTCCATGAAGGACACTACTTGCAAGATATCCATGACACGTACGGTCCTGCTGGAACAAATCAAGTAGCGGTAATTTATTACGAAGCAGATCCAGCGACTACATTGGCTGACCTTCAAGGAACAACTGGAGGTACGCAAGGAGATTGGTTGACAGGTTCAACATATCCATTCGTGAATGAATCACCAGTAACATTGCCTGGAAATGTTTTCTGGCCTTTGGGATTCCCAACAATCAACGTTATCGCTCCTGGTGACAAAAAAATTAAAGCAGATTTGTATGATCCATGGGTAGCTGGTAGCGGATTGGCTGGAATGGTTGATATCATCAACGATTATTTCCCAGCGGGAGTTGGTGTTGAAGAATTGGCAATTGAGGAAGTATCTGTTTTCCCAAGCCCATCAACGGGTGCAGTTTCAGTACGTTTCAATGCTGCGGTTGCTTCTGACGTTGTGATCGATGTAACAAACTTGACAGGTCAAGTGGTGTATACAACTGCTTCTGCAGGTGTTGCTGGATCAAACCAAATCGATTTAAATCTTGCTGAATTGGCGGATGGTCAATACATCGTTAAAATCAGCAACGGACAAGCGGAATCTATCTCTCGCGTTCAAATTTCAAAATAGTTTTTAGTTTAATCAAAAAGTGCATCTCACATTAGTGGGATGCATTTTTTTTTGCTGCCTAGGTCAAATTCAGAACTTTGAACGATCTTTACACCTATGAATCGAACGTTACTTTCCTTTTGTTGTTTGCTGTTTGGACTGGCTACGGTTTCGGCATGTTCCACAGAACCCGTCCCTGCCAAGCAAACATCCACGGACGGTCAGCCGAAAGACACAGTAGCTGTGCTTGCGCCAATGCCAACACTGAAAGGTGATACAACCCTTTTTATTCTCTTCGAAAAGCAACAAATCGAGGTGGTCATCAAAATGCCCAAAGACATTCCATTCATTGGCGCTATCGTTGCGTTGCCCGGATGGAATTTCCCAAATACTGGTTGGTGCGATAGTACGAAACTCTGTGAAAAGGCTTTGAAACAAGGCTACGCCGTCATCCTTCCAGAAATGGGAAAAAGCATTTATTGCGATTCAGTATTTCCAGAAACGCGCAAAGATTGGTTGATTTATCCGACACGTGCTTGGGTAAGAGAAACAATGATTCCCAAGCTTCAATCCAGTTTTCAACTCTTGATGAAGGGGCAAAACAACTTCGTAATGGGCTTGTCCACCGGCGCGCGCGGTGCAGTTTTATTGGCGATGGATCTTCCAGAAATCTTTTTGGCGTGTGGAGCACTTTCAGGTGATTATGACCAAACGCGCTACACCAAAGATAAGCTCTACAATGGCTACTACGGCGGTTTCGACACGTTCACACAACGGTGGTTGGAAAACGACAATGCCATTACGTCGATTAAACAAATCACTGTTCCTATCTACATTGCACACGGTAAGAATGATAAAATTGTTCCGATTGATTACTCGCAGCAACTCTTCGTAGCGTTGCAAGAATCAGGAAATGAGGCGTCCATACTCAACATCAATCCAACAGCTGGGCATACCTATACTTACTGGAATTCAGAAGTAGACGTCGTCTTGGATTTTTTCAAGAAATATTCAAACTAGGCTAGAAGAACCTATTTCTTCACCGCCTTCATCAAATTAGATGTTCCTTTCACGTACTGATAACCAATTCCAAACGGCAATGGTTTCACGTTGGCTCCGCCTTTCGCATAAATATCTTTCAAATCGGGTTGGTGACGCGATGCAAAAAGTGAAATCGGGAAAATGTAATCTCCGTAGAACGTCAAGTTCCACTTGGCTGGATCAAAGAATTTCACAGGCATTCCAGAATCGTCTTGCAACACACACTCAGACTCATCCAAAATCAAGTTTCGAATCGTGCTAAATGTTTCGCGGTGCATCAGGTAAGAAGCCGATTTTAAATACGTCGACGAAATGTTTGAGCTTTTCAAATACGCCTGAAAATCTTTGCGAGAATCCAATCCTGGCATGTCACCATACGCCATGTTTTGCAAGTTGACAGAAAAATAGGTCAATGTTCGAACCACATCTGAACCTTCTCGTTGGAAATAGTAGCGATTTCCAAAATAGGTCGTTTCTGGCAATTTTGCTAAATCCGTAGATAATTTGCCATCTGACGTGACACCCACTTTTTCTTGGTAAAGTACTTTGTGACCTGTACGTTTCATGAATTGCATCAACACAGGTAGATTTCCATCCACTTCTCCTTTGAAGTCTTGTTCCATCGCTAGGGTACGGAAGAAACTTTTTCCGAGGATCATGTTCAATGAATTGCGAATTCCATTCAAATAAGGGACATCTTTGCCTGTTTTTGATTTTTCAATCATATCTGGAAACGTTCCAAGAGGCTCCAAGGCAAGCATTATGATGTTTTCGTGCTCTGGGAAGAACACATCGGCATGCAAGAAATCGGGTCCAGAAAAGGGGTAGAATAGCGTTCCTGCTCCTCGATTGATCTCTTGCTTCGACCAATCCGTCATGATAGGCAATTTATCGTTTGTGGTTTTCCAAGTAGCATCAAGCGACACTTTGTAGTTTTTCCACGTTTCTGAACTTTCCAATGATTTCAACACTGAGTTAGCATCGCCTTCAACGCCGCCTACAAAATCGGCAAAATCGTTGAATTTTCGATCTTCAGGAAACGAAGGCGTTTCAGTAGCCATTGTTTTGGTGGTATCCTTGTCTGTTGCTGTCGAATCGACGTTTTCAGTTGAGTTTCCACCACAAGAGGTGAGTGTAATTGCAAAAATCGCTACAAGTCCTAAATTGTTCATATCAGAGTCATTGGTTTCCACAAATTTGCTGAATAAAAATCAGTATCAGTTCATTATGACAAAAAAAAAGTATTTTAGTCCACTAGAGATCAATACCTCCCTCAAATGACGCATAAGTACACACGGTCTGTTGCTACCAACATGGTGATTGCCAATATGATCGGCACAGGAATTTTTACATCGCTTGGATTTCAAGTGTTGAGTACGGCCGATGGCGGAATTCCAGACCCCTTCACAATTTTGATGATTTGGTTGCTCGGTGGTATTGTTTCGCTGTGCGGCGCAACTGTGTATGGCGAAGTCGCAACGCGGATCAATCGCTCGGGAGGAGAGTACGCTTTTTTATCAGAGATTTATCACCCGCTCCTTGGATTTTTGAGCGGTTGGGTCTCCCTTTTTGTGGGTTTTTCTGCAGCAATCGCGTCCTTAGCCTTAGCGACGGGTGAATATTTCTTGCCCGTACTTGGCCTAGGGAAGGAAGCTGGAGTGAATCTTGGGTTTATGGTCATATCTACTCCCAAAATTGTGGCGATCTGTGTATTGCTCATTGTACTGTTCGTGCATCTTCGAGGTGTGAAGTGGGGAGGGATTTTCCAAAATGTGATGACCTACGTGAAGTTAATTCTGATTGGCACATTTCTATTGATGCCATTCATTTTCATGGGAGATTACGACGCTTCAGGGATAAGTTTTGCACCAACAGACAAAACATTCGACACGATGTTCAGCTTGCCTTTTGCAGGCGCATTAGTGTGGGTAATGTTTTCTTATAGTGGATGGAATGCGAGTACGTACATTGTTGGAAATCTGGAGAATCCCCGTAAAAATTTACCTTTCTCGCTGATTGTTGGAACGATTGTCGTGGCGGTCATTTACATTCTGCTCAATTTCGTGTTCATGTATGTCGCAAGTTTCGATGAATTGGCAGGTCAAGTGGATTTAGGAAATGTGGTGGCGAATAAAATTTTAGGAAACAAAGTAGGGTTGTTCTTTAGTGTTGTATTTTCTTTAGCCTTGATTTCTGGTGTTAGTGCGATGTTTATTGCTGCTCCGCGCGTAGCCGAACAAATTGGAAAAGATTATTCTGTGTTCAAATTATTGGGAACCCAAGCGAAAAATGGAGCACCCAAGTATGCCTTGTTACTGATTTTCGTGATCTCATTTTTCTTGGTCATTTTTAGCTCGTTTAAAGAGATCATAGAATACATCGGATTGACTTTATCCATATTCTCACTACTCACGGTGATGGGAGTTTTCATTCTTCGAAGAAGAGAAAAGAAAGCGGATTCACATTCTACGAACTATGTGAAAGCGTGGGGATATCCAGTTACACCGATCATTTTCATGGCTGTAACGGTCTGGATGATTTCCTTCTTCGTGTTTGCAGACCCCATTCGATTGGTGTGGTCGTTAGCAACCGTTGTACCTGCCGTGATCATCTATTATGCAACCCGCAACAATGGAAAAAATAACGATTCTTCTGACAATGCTCCTACTGAAGATGCTTCATCGGATCGTCTTACTTCTAGCGATCTCTTGGACAACTAGTGCATTTGGTCAGACGCTGACAGCGAATCTTGCTTCAGATCCCTTGTCGTTTTTGAAGGGGAAGGATTCGCTCGTGGATCTGGTGTTGGATCATCCCGAATTGTATAGATTTCAATTCATCTTCACGGAAATCCGAACGAATAAACGCGGCGTGGCTTTTGGACAAACCTACGATTTTTCTCACCCTGATCTGTATTTTTATCCTGCAAGTGTTGTCAAATTGCCCATTGCCTTGTTGGCACTTGAAAAACTGAATGAATTGGGGTATTCCACCGATGCTATATTGAAAATCAACCGCGACCAAGAATGTGGGAATATGAGTTTCGTGGATGAATCTCAGGGAGGAACGTTGAGCTTTGAGGGCATGATTCGGAACCTGATCGTGGTGAGTAACAATCCCTATTTCAATGCACTTTATCACTTTCTATCACCCAAATTGATTCATGCTGAACTTCGGGCAAAAGGATTCAATAACACTTGGATTTTCCGTGAATTTTCGGGGTGCGAAATGCCCTTAAATCTCAAAACGAATTCATTGAGTGTCTATGAAAATGGGAATCTTGATACGCTCTTTCAGGATCAAAGTGTGCTGCAATTGACTGAACTGCCAGCTGATTATCGTTACACCTCGACAAAATTGATTGGCTCAAAACACGAGTACCGTGGGAAAATTGTGAATGGACCCTACGATTTCAACTATGCCTTGGAATATTCCTTGTGCGACATACATGCAACCAGTCTACGGCTGTTTTTTCCAGAATTCTATTCCAAAAAGGAGCAATGGCAGATCCGCGAAGAGGATCGTCAGTTCCTACTCAAATCCATGGAGGAAGTACCGAAGGATTTGGGAGATAAGGTGTTTCAAGATGAGAAGGAATATCCCGATAATTTATACAAATACCTTGTTCATGGCGATGGAAACCCGATCTACGATTCGATCATCACACGAGGTAAAATTGGAATTTCCTTTGGATTTGTGACTGAAACAGCCCATGTGATCGATCCAAATACGAATAAGCAATATGTCTTGTCGGCAAGTATCTACGTGAACGCGAACGATACCGTCAACGATGGAATCTACGAGTACGATCAAGTGGCACGACCATTTTTTGCGCGCTTGGGACAATTGTTGTTGGAAATGGAGTAGGTTCGGTAGAAGGGACTAACTTGATTGACAAAACGATACTATGTGCAGTTGCACTAGGAAGCATTGGAATTCATTGGAGGTGGGAAGTTCAACTTTTAATCATTAGACCCTTGCAAGAACAATGGCCATTGTGCATTCACTTTTTGCGGAAAACATCAGTGAGGAGCCATCAACATTTTCCACCACAAGCAATTCATCGCTGTACACTTGATGGGATTCTTTACTGAAGGAACAGTTCATTTCACCAGTAACCACAAAGCACATCACTTGATTCCATACCTGCTCAATTGGGAATTCAAAGCGCTCGTTTACCGCTAGTTTCAGTGAAAATAGATCGGTTTCCAAACCACCGCGTGACATCACATTGAAATCTACACACGTTCCAAGAGCCGATGTTGTCCAATCGCCAGGAAATGCATCAACGTCAAACGGCTTCATTACTTTTTGGTAGTGTTTTTCGTGACGAATCGTAATTTCGCCGTCCAAAATCATCAATCGCCGATCGACGCCAGGAAGTGAAGTGAACGTCGATGAAGGAATTTCTACCCGTGCAGTACTGATTCGAAGCTGGAAATCGCGGTTTGCGTAGCTTGAATCGGACGGATAGATGTACAGTTCCTTTGTCGATCCGCCAGACCAGAGACTTTCGCGGAAATCGGATTGATTGAAAACGGTGCCAATCATGATTTAAGTGCTTTCATGACTTTAAAGATACACGATCATTTTTGAATACTTAAGTTGAGTAAGAGTAATTCCCGATCACAATCCTATCTTTGTCCCAAATCCCACACATGACCTTCGTAGAAAGCGTATATCAAGGAATGTTAATGACAAGTGCCGCGGAATGGATTGCCGTTCTTACAGGTGTCATGTACGTCATCCTTGCTGCTTTACGAAGTAACTGGTGTTGGTCCTTCGCAATTATTTCTTCCGGGATTTATGTTTATCTGTGCACCATAGGGCAACTCTATATTGAATCGATTTTGCAGTGTTTTTATGTGGGCATGGCATTCTTCGGCTGGATCACCTGGAGCAGAATGCAACAGAATACCGAAGCGCATGATGAGGTCATAGGGCAGCATGCTACGAATCAGGAAATCAAGACGTGGCCGGTGAAATTCCACGTGATCAACATCGCTTTAAGTGGGGTTATTGCCTTCTTTCTTGGGTTTATGTTCGATCAATTTACGGACCAGCAAAATCCGTATGCGGATGCGTTCACAACAGTTTTTAGTTTGGGGGCAACGTTTATGGTCGTTCGAAAAGTACTTGAAAATTGGATCTATTGGATTGTCATCGACATCGTTTCGATCTATTTGTACCACCAACGCGGGTACACCTTGACGGCTGTTCTGTACTTCGTTTTCACCGTGATCGCAGTCGTTGGTTTCTTCGCTTGGTACAAGAAATATAAAATGCAGTCCACATGATTCGAATCGCAATCACTGGTCCCGAATCGAGCGGAAAAACTGCGCTCACCGAAGCCTTGGCAAACGAACTTTCGGCTCCCTTTTTTCCAGAATTTGCGTTGAATTACATTGATCAATTGGATCGTCCCTACACGCAACACGACCTGGATGTAATTTGTGATGGTCACTTAGCGCAATTCCGCGAATCGCAGGCGCCCGTGCAAATTGTCGACACGGATTTCATTGTGTTAACCGTTTGGTCGAACGTGAAATTTGGATCGGTTTCAGCTAAAATTCAAGCCGCTGTTGCTGCCAATTATTTTGATCTCCACATTCTTTGTACGCCGGATATTCCATGGGAATTTCACCCGCAACGCGAGCACCCCAACATGCGCGATGAATTGTTTCAACTGTACCTCGAAGAATTGACGGCTACCGGAAAGCCATTCATCATTGTATCAGGGAGTTTAGATGAGCGGATCAAAAAAAGTATCGATGCCATAGCTGCACTTCAGGTTTAATCGCCTACCTTTGCTGCGTCTCTAAGGGGTGCTTTGAGTTTTCAAGGCTGAGATTATACCCATTTTACCTGCTCAGGATAATGCCTGCGAAGGGAAGTGACTGACAACGCTAATTAGTATTAAATCAAGAGAATTAGCCCCTTGTTCTTGTAAACATTTTTTAAATGAAGACAAGAATTTTATCCAAAATCTGTGGCCTGATGGTAGTTTTTCCAATGGTCGCAACCGCACAAACAACCGTACTGGGAACCGTAACCAAAGATGGAGAATCGACGCCGATTTCGAAGGCTATTGTCATGATCGACGACAATCCAAAATTACTCGCGACGACCGATGACGACGGGAATTACCGAATTGACAACGTTTCGTTAGGTGAGCATACCATTCGGTTTACGGCTTTCTACTTCGATACCTTGGTGATGCGTTTTAGTGTCGACGGTTCTGTTCCCACCACAACAATCAATATGGGTTTGACCCCTCGTTTGGATGACGTCATTTTATTACTGAAATGGCCGCCTGTGGAATACAACCAAGACTTAGACGAAGTGGTCATTCGCTACCACAGTCCCTCAACGCCAACCACAGTGAATTCACTTCAAAAAAGTCAGATTGACAAGAACAATTTCGGTCAAGACCTTCCGTATTTGCTGGAAATGACGCCTTCAACCGTGCTTTCATCCGATGCTGGAGCGGGAGTTGGCTACACAGGCATCCGAATTCGTGGTGTGGATCCCACGCGCACAAATGTGACTTTGAACGGGGTTCCACTGAACGATCCTGAATCGCACGGCGTGTTTTGGGTGAATTTACCAGATTTTGCTTCATCGGCGGATCAAATTCAGGTCCAAAGAGGGGTAGGGTCCTCTTCCAATGGCGTTGCGGCTTTTGGTGCGAGCATCAACATCAATACCAATCAAATCAACAAAAAACCGTATGCACGATTGGACAATACCTTTGGCTCATTCAATACGCTGCGCAACACGGTAAACGCGGGAACAGGCTTGATCAATGGCAAGTTCTTGATGGATGCACGTTTGTCTCGAATAACCTCCGATGGTTACATTGACCGTTCCAGTTCGAACCTAAAATCCTTCTACCTTTCTGGTGCGTGGCTTGGAAAGAAATCCCAACTTCGGGCGAATATTTTCAGCGGAAAAGAGGTGACGTATCAATCGTGGTATGGAACACCGGAGTCAGTGATCAATGGTAATGTGGATGAAATAACGGCTTATGCAGATCGAAATTTTATTTTTGGAGAAGACCGCGATAACCTTTTGAATGCTGGTCGAACGTATAATTTCTACACCTACGAAAACGAAGAGGACAACTACCAACAGGATCAATACCAATTGTTGTTTTCGCATCGATTCACGGATGTATTGAAACTGAAACTGGCTGGACATTACACCCGTGGTCGTGGGTATTACGAGCAATTCCGGCGAGATGACGATTTTTCCACATATGGATTCGAACCACTCGTTCTGGGTGGCGACACGGTGACAACCACAGACGTGATTCGCAGAAGATGGCTCGACAATCATTTTTACGGAGGAATCTTCACCTTGGATTACAAAACTGAGAAGTTGGAATTGACGTGGGGTGGAGCCATGAATCAATACCTTGGAAAGCATTACGGTGAAGTGATTTGGGCAGAATTTGCCTCCACAAGTTCGATTCGCGATCGCTATTACGAAAACGATGCCACCAAAACCGATCTCAGTTCCTACCTCAAAGCGACCTACACATACAAAAAGGCGGCTTTTTATGGCGATATTCAGTTCCGTCACATCGACTATGCGTTTTTGGGTGTGGATGACATCCAAGGATCGATTGATGAGGTGAATCAACGCGTTCGCTACAATTTTGTGAATCCAAAAGCGGGCGTGATGGTGAATTTCAACAGTTCACACAACGCGTATGCCTCCGTAGCGGTTGCACACAGAGAGCCCGTGCGCGAT
>JBFYPU010000117.1:0-3113 GCA_041303175.1 Crocinitomicaceae bacterium
AGAAAAAATAGAGTCCTGTCAATAATAAAATGGAAATCGGCATTCCCACCTTCATCCAATCCAAAAAAGAAATATCAATCCCTTGATTTTCATGAAGGTACCCTGCCATGATACTGTTTGGTGGGGATCCGACCAAGGTTGCCATTCCACCTATACTTGCTGCGTAGGCAATGGAGAGCAATAAAAATCGTGGGAATCGAGAATTCTCCTCGGGCTCCAAATTTTTGATCACCGCAAGCACCATTGGCAACATCATCACCGTGGTTGCCGTGTTCGAAATCCACATACTCAATATGCCTGTACTCAAAATAAATCCGAGCAATATCCGCGATTTCGATGTGCCAACCAAATGAATAATTGAGCGCGCAAGTTGCTTGTGTACATCCCATTTTTCCATAGCGAGGGCCAAAATGAAACCTCCAAGGAAGAGAAATACGAACTTATGGGAATACGATCCAGCAATATCCTCAGCCGTTAGCAAACCCATTGGCACGCCCAAAGCCAACGGCAACATCGCTGTAACATACATCGGGATCACATCAAAGAACCATAAAAAAATCATCAATCCACCAAGTGCACTCGCGCGGAGCAACAAATCGGGACCACTAAAAATAACGGCCAACAAAAAAGTGACAACGCTGGAAAGAAGCAGAAGTTGTTTCGTAGAAAGTTTCATAGTACGTGTTCAGAGTGCGGTTTAAAAAAAACGTCCCGATCCATCCAAGGCTGGAAGAGGAATCGGGACGCAAGATCGTTTAAAGAGAAGATTATTGTTCAGCAGCTATTTTCGCTTTCAACGCGTCTAAATCACCTTTCACTTTGATTTCAGCAGATGAAGAGTCCAACGCATCATCAATTTCATCGTCGAGAGATCGGCTTTCTGAAGCAATTTCGCCATACGATTCAGCCAAAGCTTCTTCCTGTGCTACTTTTTCCTTCATTTTTTCCAACATAGCAACAGTAGAATCGGAATCAATTCCAGCCAAATCCTTGTTGATGTCTTTCGATGCTTGGCTCACTTTAGCGCGGGCCTTCAACGTTTTTAACTCATTTTCATACTTGGAAATGTTCTTTTTCAAGCCATCAATGTTGTCGCTCAATTTGTCTGCATTGCTTTCAAAATATGTTTGATTTTTGAGTGCTTGTGCAGCATGTGCATCATTTTCTTGTTTCTTCAAAAGTGCCTCAGCAGCCAATCGGTCACCATCAGCAGCATCCAATTCACCAGCACCTGCTTTTTTCAAGAGCAAGGTCGCCTTCATTTCATAGTCAGCGGCTTTTGTTTGATAGTCTTCGGCTTCACTTTTCGCACGAATTCCCATCGCTTTTACCTCCGCCATTGCCACCAATGCTTTCTCCAAATTTGCTTTCAAATCACGAATTCCCTGCTCAGTCATCTTCACAGGATCCTCCAAATTGTCCAAGGCAGCATTTGCCTCCGCTTTACCAATTCTAAACAGTCGTTTTAACCAAGCCCACATAATCGTTTGTTTTGTAGTGTTTGTAGAAGTTGACCAACTATACGAGGTCGTTGATTTTGTTCACGAACATAACAGCGTCGTCTTCCAACTGTGCACGAAATGCCTTAAACTCCGCTTTGCTCTTCGTTACGCGGATTTTGGACATCATCATTTCATGGTATCCCACAACTTCATCCATCAATGCCTCTGCAGCTTGAGCGTTTTTGTTCATGCTCACTGCATGGTAATCGCATTCGTCCATGATGTCATACACCATTTCCTTTACGCTTTTCTTCAATTCTTTTTTACTCGCCATTCTTATCGGTTTGAGGCATAAATATAGGGAATAATTTTGCGATGCGCAGACTCTGAACAAAGTTTCAACTCGTCATCACAGATTCCTGCTGTTTCAAGGTGAATTATGCGCTAAATATCCCGTCGTTTGATGACCCAATAACTGATAAAAATGAAGCAGAGAATGTAAAAAACTGCAAAGAGCGCACTTACACCCTGCCCCATAATAAATTGATCTGGTATTTGCTGACCTTCAGGCACTTCAATCAGTTTCATGAAGGGATTTTGAATTAAATTGCTGAACGATTGCAATGGAAAAAACTGCGAATAGTTTTGTGCCACGATGAATCCGATGATGCCCTCGATAATCGTTGAAAAGATATACAAAACGATGGCAAGTGCCTGCATTCGAACAACATTCGCAAAGAAAAAAGCGAATGCAAAATAACCCAACGTGGAAAGAAAATAAGCGCCGATTTGTTCAAGTCCATTGAATACTTGAGCTGGATCATCACTGTAAATCAATCCGAAAATCAATCCAACCAGTGCAACATAAAGTGTGACCCCTATCGCAAAAAGGAAAACGACAGCAAATTTAGCAAAGATCACGTCTCGCTTACTTAGGCCGTCAATCACATTTTGACGTTGTGTCTTGTATTTCAGTTCATTCGATGTGAAAACCATGATAATCACGCCGACCAACAGGTTAAACCATGAAGCGACATACGCAACATAGTTATAGCAATCTGGAAATTGATAGACCGATTCAGGAAGTCCAAATGGCCCCAATTTGATGTACCCCAAACTAAAATAGATCAGCGGTACCGTAATGGCATAAATGATCAAGATAACCTTCATGGTTACCAATCGTCTCAATTTCATCCATTCAATTGCGATAAGGTTTTTCATGACTTCTTGATGATTTCTAAAAATTGATTTTCTAAACTTTCTTGGAATACAGCTAAATGATTCAGCACAACACCTTTATCGAAAAAATACTGGTTCATTTTCTCGCCTGTGGTTTCTCGAGGGCAGCACAAAATCAAACCATCTTCTACTTCTTTGTAGAGGGAAAATTGTGTGTCCGATTTCAAAACGGCGTTCAATTTCGCTAGATCAGCCGCATTCACCTTGATGAGTCGCACTTCTTGATTTCCGATCAAATCCTCGATGGTCGACACTTGCAACAATTCACCTTTCCGCAAGATCGCGCAGTGGGTGCACACTTTTTGAATTTCATCCAAAATATGCGACGCAATAATGATCGTTTTACCGCTCTTTCCAATTTCTACAATTAGCTCGCGCATCTCTGCAATTCCTTGAGGATCAAGCCCATTTGTCGGCTCATCCAACACCAAT
>JBFYPU010000118.1:0-8616 GCA_041303175.1 Crocinitomicaceae bacterium
CTGCCGATAGATGGGGAGCATGTGACTTGCCCACAATAGCGGTCGAGAAATAGGGGTAAAAACATCAGAACGCGTCATGAAAAAAACGATCGGATTTCTCATCGAAGCAACTACCAAAGGATCCATGAAAGAGGCCGCATGATTGCTCACGTATATGGTTCTTCCACCAAATTCTCTAGGACTGTTAACGGTTTTTTGTCGGGGGTAAAAGACACGCAAGGCGTACTTCAACGTGAAAAACAGGATCAAATATATTGGTCGCATGGTTCTAAATTCGGATCGCTTAACGGTTAAAATATTGGACTAATCTTTAGAATTTTCTTTCGTTTCTTTCGCAACATTTCTGTTATTGCCAAGATAGAATCCGAGTTGTAATTCATGCGAACCGTTTGTGCCAGTGCGCAATGGACCCATACCTAGCTCATACCCGTAGGAGACGTAGATGTTTTTGATCAGGTTCGAGCCAATTTGAAAGGTAAGTGCATTACTGGTGCGGTATTGTAGCGCAAACCATGAACTTTTTCCATAAATCAAGCGTGCGCCAAAATCACCGGAAAAAGGACTGTTCTCCGCAAATTTCGCAACTGCCGAAGGTTCAATCTCAAATTGTTCGTTGAGGGTGAATCGGTACTTGGCAACCACGAAATAGTGCCGATTGAAGTTACTTTCCGTAGCGATGTTCTGAAATACAACGTCATTTTTTAGCAATTGAGTAGTCGAAAGCCCAACAAATAGCTTCTCACCATAAAACACAACGCCAGCATTGGCGTCCAAAATGTTTTGCGTTGAGCTATTGCCCAAAAATTGATCGTAGGCAGAATCGTCAGCCTGATAGAGTACAACGCGTTCTTGATTAACACCCAAGTTGCTCCAGCCTAAGCCAATTCCAGCACCAAAATTCACCTTACGTGTAAAAGGAAGGTGAAACGCATAACTGCCATAAACAGATGTTTTCATAAATGGTCCAATCGCGTCGTAAAGTGCTTTTCCACCTACCACATGCTTGATTTTGCCAACTGATCGCTCGGGCGATTGAAAAAGAGTGGTGTTCGCCGAATTAAATTCGTTTAACACTGCATCCTTGGATTTTCCCACCTTGAATTGACTGTGTCCAACCAAGAACAAGGATCGCGGACCGCCCTCGTATCCGAGCCATTGTCTTCTCGATGAAAGTTCCAATTGAAACACATCGGAAAGTCCACCTGCTGCAGGATTCACCATGAACGGATTGTTGGACAGGTTCAGATACTGACCTTCTTGTTGTGCTATTAGTGGACTAAAAGCCAGTACAATGAATGAAAAACTGATTAAACGAACTACGGATTTTGACTTCTTCATCTGTTTCAATTTAACGTATAATACTAATGTCTCCTGAATAAACACGTTCTTCCGCGTCGTTCAATTCAAGTCGATAAAAATAAGTGCCCATCGGCAATGGTTCATTGTTGAACGTTCCATCCCAAGGATTTGAATATCCAATTGATTCATAGACCACCGAGCCCCAACGATTGAAAATGGTCACATGACAGTTCGGATAGATCAACTCCAAATATTCGATTACAAATAGATCGTTTTTACCATCAAAATTGGGTGTGATGACAGTCGGGAAAACAGGGTCAAATCCATCACACACACTTACTATGATCGATAACGTGTCCGATTGTGAAGGGCAGTCAGCACTCGTTACTTCGTAGATCAATGTATTCACGCCATTTTGAAGGTTTGACACCGTTGTTTGCGCTGAGTTTGGATCAGCGATTGAACCACCGCCAGCAATGAAATCCCAGGAAGCCGATTGACCAGGTAATAGTGCTGTTGCGCTCAGTTGTACCGTGCCCACCTCGACGCAAATCGCCGAGTCTGAACTTGTTGCATTCGTTTGATCTGAACTGTAAAATACAAATACACTGTCTGAGCTCGATGGGCAAGTGCCATTCGTAACGGTCCATGTGAATTCATACCAACCGTTTGAAGTCATTGTTGCTGAAGTGATATTGGACAAAAGATTATCAACTGTCGCGGTTGGGGAAACGCTCCAAATTCCTGAACCACTTGTAGCAGCTGTCGCCACTAGGTCCACCGTCGGATCAGAACAAGAGAAAATAGTATCTGCTGCGATGCTCGTGGCGAAGGGTGGCTCATAACGAATGACGATGATGCTGTCGCTCACTGATCCACATTGCGGCGTTGAGACTGTCCAATTGTATTGATTTGTGCCAAAAGCAATGCTGTTCACCCCAGTTAGATTCGCAAATTGATTGTTGAAATTTCCTTGTCCGCTAGCTACAGTCCACAAGCCCGTGCCTTGAGTAATTGGATCGGCTGCCAAAACTTCCGTTGACGTTCCACAAATTTCGATCGTGTCAATCGCTATGATTGCAGGTGATGGATAGTTCAAAATTTCAATTCGGAAACTACAACCTTGACTGTTGCCAGATGTATCAATCGCGCTGTAATTCAAAATCGTCAATCCAACAGGAAAGGTACTTCCAACGGTTAAACCAGTAAGATCCGTTTGAACCAACTCCGCGCCGCAATTATCTGTAAATGTGGGTAATGGATAAAATACAACGGGATCACACGACGTGATGTCACTTGGACAATTGATCACAGGCGAAACGGTTTCTGTAACTATCAAGGGAAAGGAGCAAGAAGCACTATTTCCGCCTGCATCCGTTACAGTGATGGTGATTGGATTTGTGCCTACGGGAACTAGGGTCCCAACCGCTGGACTTTGACTTAAGGTATAACTAGAGCAGTTGTCGGTCACGCTGACAAGCGAGCCAAAATTGGTCAATGCAAAATCACATGAAGTACCTGCGCTTACTGTCGCAGTTGTTGGACATGTAATTGTTGGTGTGCTGATGTCGTTTGGAATCAACGCTGTTTCACATGTTGTACCGTTTCCATTTTCATCGGTGAGCGTTATCAAAACGGGTGTGATGCCATTGCTCGACGTGCCCACAGGTGGATTTTGCGAAATGGTCATGTTCGCGAGAGAAGAACAATTGTCTGAACCACTCACCAATCCAGCTAAATTTGGAACAGTATAGCTACAATTCACACCGATCGACATTACTTGATTTGCTGGACATACCACAATTGGGCTTGTCGTATCATTCGGAATGACCGTTAAAACACATGCCGCTTGATTCCCCGCTTGATCTGTCGCCAGCAAGGTAACCAAGGTTGGACTCGTAATACTTGTTCCAGCGACTGGATTTTGTGTAAGCGTAATCCCGCCACCACTCGAACAGTTGTCTGCCACAATCGCCAGTCCCGTGTAATTATCTAAAGTGGCTGAACAGCTCGCGTTTACAATTGCCGTTTGCGTACTGGGACAGGTGATAAAAGTAGGACTAGTTCCATCTACAACTGTCATGTTGAAGCTGCACGAAGCCGCGTTTCCGGCAGCATCTTGATTACTCAAAGTAATCAAATGAGTTCCCAATGGGAGTAGGGTTCCAGCAGCTGGAGATTGCGAATAGGTGAGCGATCCAGAAGGCGTACAATTATCGGTGCCAGATGCGAGATTGGTCAAATCGACAAGTGAATAATCACAGGCAACCGTGGTGCCAACGGTTTGATTACTTGGGCAACTAATGGTTGGATTGATGGCATCGCTCACGCCCACAGTGAACGTACACGAACCCGTATTAGCAGATTCATCCGTAACGGTGAGTGTCACCAATTGGTTTCCGGTAAAGGTTGTTCCGGGCAAGGGTGACTGAGTAATCGTAATAGCTGATGGATTCGAACAATTGTCGTTCTTCGTTGCCAAACTTGTGTAATTTCCCAGTGTTGCTACGCAAGAAGCATTTCCAGGTTCCAATTGGTTCACAGGGCAGATGACTGTGGGAGAAATGGTATCAATTACGGGCACAAAAAGTTGGCATTGATCCGTGTTTCCAGCTGTATCCGCAACGGTTAACGTAACTGTCAGCAGCGGCGAAAGACTGACGATGGTACCAGGCGCAGGCGATTGCGTCACAACAAGACTTCCAGAACAATTTTCGGAAGCCACTGCGCTACCTGTGAAATCCATTAAAGGCACATCGCAAGTAGCACCCACATAGTGCGAAACCCCTATTGGGCAGATGATTCCGGGAGTAATTGTATCGATAACCCAGGCGTTGAACACACACGTTTCAAAAGCGGATGGAACGCCACCAGTTACCGAGAGCGTGATCACTTGATGTGTATTGACAAGCGCTCCGATCAAAGGAGATTGGGTGACTGTCAAATTGGATATAAGTGTACAATTATCAACCAATACGGCACCCGCTGTATAGTTACCGATTGTCGCCATGCAATTAGTTCCAACATAAATGGATGTGTCACTTGGACAAGTTATGGAAGTTGGAATCGTGTCAAGTGTACGCATATCGAATGTGCATGTAGCGCTATTTCCAGATTCGTCTGTCACCGTAATGAATATTGGGGTCACCACAATTGCTCCGTTTACAACGAGCCCAGGTGCGGGGCTTTGTGAGAAGATCAAGTTGCTGGGAGAAGTACAATTGTCGGTTCCCGTCGCGAACGAAGTATAATCTGGGAGCAATCCGTTGCAACTGTTGTCGACATATACAGATGTATCACTGGGACAAGTGGCTATAGGTGGAGTGACATCTGTCCCCGTCACCTTAACATTGTCAAATGCCAATGGATTTCCAATAATTGTTGCGTCATTGAATGTAAATCGAAATCCAAGTTCAAACGTAGTTCCACCAAGCAGTGCAGGCAAGGCTACGCTTGTACTTGTCCAAGTGCTTGAAATCGGCAAGGCAGATCCTACGGGAGTCCATGATGCACCGCCGTTTGTGGAGTAAACCACTTCAGCAAAATCTTGTCCACCAGCCCCATCAATTCGGTAATCGAACGTCAATTGTGGTGAAGAGGCACATGTCGCGTTTACTGTATGACGCAAGATCATTGAATGCACAGTTGCTGCTGGAGCATTGTTGTATGCAAAATGATCAATTTCGCCTGGATTACACCCTGAAATAGTTCCACCGATCGGAGAAACATACATGCTATTTGTTCCAGGTGTTGATCCGCCGTTTCCCGCGCAGGTATTCGAAGTCCAATTGTTTACAGTGAGATCGCCTGAGGCATTCCAACCGATACTTCCAGACTCAAAGGTTTCTGAAAAAAGTGTTGCTTGAGCATTGGATCTTGATGAAATCAGCACAAGGATTGAGAAGAAGAGCAGCTTAGTCATAAAGAAAGTGCGTTTTTGGTAGAGCAAATATAGGATTCTTCCTCCGTTTTTTCGCTAATTATAAGCGGATGATCTTCGGAAACACGTAGTTAACACTGAGATTGCTCATAACTTTCCCAATGAATGAAGACTTTTTGCCACGATTGCAATTATTTTCGCTAAAAAAAGGTTGCCATGAAACATGTTGGGATAATTTGCGGTGGTTTTTCTTCTGAGTTTGATATTTCAGTAAAAAGTGCCACGACCATTCGGGATAATTTCCCAAAAAGTTACCTGCCGTATCTCGTGCTTCTCACGCGTGAGGGCTGGTCGATTGAGGTTGAGGGAACTTCCTGTGCCCTGAATCCTGTTGATTTCACCTCGGAATGCGCAGGCCGAACAATCAAATTGGATCTTGCGATTGTCTACATTCATGGTGATCCAGGAGAAAATGGTAAAGTTCAAGCTTACCTTGATATGCAAGGGCTTCCATATGTTAATTCAGGTCCATTGGCGTCAGAGCTCTCTTTCGATAAGTGGTTTTGCAATCAATTTTTGAAAGGATTTGGAATCAAAGTGGCAGATTCCATCTACTTGCGATCAAAAAATGAAGCGTACGATGTGGATCAAATCGTGACTCAATTGGGTTTACCGCTCTTCGTGAAACCGTGCGATTCAGGCTCGAGTTTTGGTATTGCTCGCGTTGATGAGATTGGAGAGCTTGCCAAAGCAATTCATGGGGCATTTCAAGAGGGTAGAACTGTGGTAATTGAAGCATTCTTAGGTGGAACTGAAGTAACGTGCGGTGTTTTTCGAACGCTCGCCGAAGTGAATGCCTTGCCTTTGACTGAGATTGTCTCTCAAAATGCCTTTTTTGATTACGAAGCGAAATACCAAGGACTTTCGGATGAAATCACGCCTGCACGCGTCAGTGACGAGGTGACTGAAAAAGTTCAATCCATCGCTAAGAAAATTTATGAGCTGCTCCAGTTGCGTTCCATCGCAAGGATTGACTTTATGATCGTTGATGACGTTCCTGTGGTCATAGAGGTCAATACAACCCCTGGATTTTCGGCAGAGAGCATCGTTCCAAAAATGATCAAAGCTTCTGGGCGAACAATCACGGAGTTTTGGACGGATATTATGGCTGTCGAATATGAAAGCTGATCGTCGAGATTACTCTAAAAACTGGCAATCGCGTTAAAAACGAGCTCCATTTTATCGACCAGTACCGCGGATGAACAGGTTTGATTATTCACGGTTAACGCAAAAGCATATTCTTTTCCACTTGACGAGCTCACGTATCCCGCATAGCTTTTGATGCGCGTCATTGATCCGCTTTTTGCGGTGATTTTTCCATGCCCTGCTTGATCTTTACAAATGTTTCGCATCGTTCCGCTCACGCCGGAAACGGGAAGTGATGCTTTAAATCGCTTGCCATTTTTGCCGTCATACATAGACTTGAGCAGGTTCGTGAATTTTTCCGCGGATATCGCATTTGAACGGGAAAGTCCGCTTCCATCGTTCACATACATGCCGCTTGTTGACCATTTTGTCGCCCAGTAATTCTCAAGTTGTTTCAATCCGTTATCCGTGCTTCCGTCACCTGTTTTGATGAACCCGACCAAATTCACAAGGTGCTCCGCGAAGAGATTCACGCTCCATTCATTCGTCTTATCAACGATTTTGCCAATGGTCTCGCCGTGATGCGTAAGGATGAGCGTAAGCTTGGAGTAGCTTGATGTTGAACTTTTGAGTTCCAAGTTTCGCGCTGTGTTCAATTCCCCTAAAACGCGAATTCCGGCTGCCTTTAAGATTTCTTGAAATTCGAATGCAAATTGATATTCGGGATCCACTAAACTTCCTTTGACAACAAATCCCGTGCTTCCAGCAGGGAGGGTGCCTGTTACGAAGCGATCCACCGAATAGGGCGCACCATAAATATAGGCATTGTCTCCACCGCCAGACGCAGCTGTAACGTAGTTGTGCATTACCAAATTGGGCACAAAAGGTGTCATTTTAGCAATCGTCGTTTTCGCACCAATTTTTGCAGGAACATTGAAGGAATATTCAACGAGATTATCAAAAATGCTCAATCCGGAGGGCGCGGCACCGTAATAATTGCCCATGTCGCTCCAATTCCATCCGTCGGGCGCAGCCTTGTATCCAAATTCCGATGCGTCGGCAATAATTCCACCCTGAATTTCCGTGATTCCCAGCCTCTTCAAACTATCTGCCCACGCCTTTAAAAAATCCCGTTCGTGACCCTTTTCGCAAAAATATTTACTACCCAAACTAGGGTCGCCACCTCCACGTATCCAGATGTTTCCGACCAAAATTCCGGCAGAATCAATATATCCATCGCTATAAATTCGGGTTACGGGTCGATAGTTTTCTCCCAAAAGTTCAAGTGCCGTTGCCGTAGAAAAGAGTTTTGCCGTTGAAGCAGTGGGAATTCCTCGGTTTGGGTCATAGGATGCAACCGTTTCTCCAGTAGCTAAGTCGATGACATTGAAGCTAATACTTGCTGCGTTCAATTCATTCGAAGCAGCAAATTGATCGATCGCGGTTTGAACCTTATTTTGTCCAAAAACAAAGTTTATTGTTAGGATGGAGAGGAATAAAATTGAACTTACTATCTTCATGGCGTCTTTTGGTAAATGTCACAAAGAAACTCCAATGAATGTGCCAAAAGTGGAAAACTTTTAAACAACGGACATTCAACAATTCGTTGAACTAAAGTCCATGGAAGTGCATTTTTTGGGAAGTGCTTAGAACAGAATTAGGTGAGAAAAATAAAAATACTACGCATTATTAATCGATTCAACATTGGTGGTCCCACGTATAATGCTACTTTTTTAACGGCGTTTTTAGGTGATGATTACGAAACAATGCTTGTTGGTGGACTTCCTGAAGCGGGCGAATCTGATTCCTTATTCATATTAAAGAAATATGGCGTTACTCCTGTTTTGATAGATGAAATGGTGCGCGAACCCAATTTACGTAGTGATCGTTTAGCCTATAAAAAACTGAAAGAAATTATCCACGAATTTCAACCCGACATCGTGCATACACATGCGTCGAAAGCGGGTGCACTCGGGCGAAAAGCAGCAAGATCATGCGGAGTTCCGGTTATCGTTCACACCTTTCATGGTCACGTTTTCCATTCCTATTTTGGGAAGATTAAGACGACATTGTTTAAACTGATTGAGCGCAACCTTGCACGAAAATCTACCGGAATTGTTGCAATTTCTGAGCTGCAAAAGAATGAACTTACTAAGATACACCGGATCTGTAAAGCCGATAAAGTGACCGTCATTCCCCTTGGTTTCGATTTGATTCCTTTTCACGAAAAGCGCATGACCGAAAGAGACACTGTTCGCGCGAATTACAAGTTGACAGAGAAAGATATCGCA
>JBFYPU010000119.1:0-10370 GCA_041303175.1 Crocinitomicaceae bacterium
GAGTTCGTTGAATACTACAACACATCCATTCTCATCGACAAAAACAATGAAACGCAATTCATCCATAAATCGAAATTGGTTCCGGGCGTAGAAAGCATTCCATTCTCTGAATATTTCCCAATTCTAGAAACGATCGCGATTGATAACGGTGGTACGAGTGGAACCTTGGGAATTGAACCCTATCCAAAAATATTTACATCGGACGGCGTGCGCATTGCCCCAGTGGTCTGCTACGAATCCATTTATGGTGAATGGGTGGCCGAACAATGCCGCCTTGGGGCACAGATTATTTGTATCCTCACGAACGATGGCTGGTGGAAAGACACACCAGGCTACAAACAACATTGCAGTTTCGCCAGCTTGAGAGCAATTGAAAACAGGAGATCTATCGCTCGATCCGCAAACACAGGTACAAGCTGTTTCGTCAATCAACGCGGCGACATTTTACAAGCAACCAAGTGGTGGGAACCGGCTGTAATTCGAGGAACACTCAACTTGAATTCGGAACAAACATTCTACACGACGTATGGAAACGTGCTGGGACGTAGCTTCTCTTTTGTTTCGGTGCTCCTTGTTCTGTTCACCTTCGTAAAGCGATTTAAAAAATTTAGAACGACGTAAGCATGTCAGTTAACGCAGATATTGATGTAAATGCCCTCGTTGAAGATCACAGCGATTACCTACTTTCCGTTGCGATGTCGAAATTGCGCGACATCGATTTGGCGAAAGATTTGGTTCAAGATACCTTTCTATCGGCACTCACGAAATTGGAGACGTTTGAACACCGAAGTAAATTGCGAACGTGGCTCACGAGCATTCTCAATCGAAAAATCATTGATCATTGGCGAAAAGCCGAAACGCGCTACACCGATCCTGTTTCATCCTTTTTCTCTCAAGACGGGAAACAACCCGGTCACTGGCTCGATTCCAAAGGAAATCAGGGGAATTTGGGAACGGTTGAAGATCAAATTAGCCAAGAAGAAACGATGGTTGAATTGGCAGAATGCTTGGATAAATTACCCGAAAAATGGCGAGGCGTTGTGGCTTCCAAGTACTTAGATGAGCTCGAAAGCGACCAAATTTGTAAGGAACTTGAGATCACTCCTTCTAACCTTTGGGTAATTATTCACCGAGCGAAACTCGTTCTGAGAGATTGCCTACAAGCAAAATGGAAGTTGTGAAACGGTGCGAACAGTATACCTTGGATGTGGAACGTAGTAAATTCCAGAAACTTTCGGTCAAAGATCGCATTGCCTTCAACGTTCATTTTGGCATCTGCCCCAAATGTCGACGGTACCTTAAAGACAGCCAACAACTTGACCTCTGGCTCAAACGCAGGTTTCAATTGAGCGAGTCTGAATTTCATTTTTCGCGCGAGGAGAAGGAAACGCTGAAAACGAGATTGAAGTAGATTGTTGGATTACTAGATTATTGGATTATTAGATTAGCTGCGCTGGTGTTAAATATTCCAACGCGAAGCGTCCAATACCGCCGCAGGCAGCATCGTAGATAATTTAAAAATCCAACGATCCAAGGCAACGCGTCCAATAATCCAAGTTCACTTCGTATCTTTGCGCTTTCTTTTGAACTGAAAAAACCAGTGAATATGAATTTTAATCCATTGACAACCATTTCGCCCATCGACGGCCGGTACCATTCAAAAACGAAGGAACTTCAGGCGTATTTCTCGGAATTTGGGCTTATTCGCTACCGCGTAATCGTTGAAGTTGAGTACTTTATCGCCATGGTTGAAAGTGGTGTAAATGCCTTGGCTGACTTCCCGAAAGATCGGTATGCAGACCTACGCGCGTTGTGTACACATTTTTCTGAGGAGGATGCTCAATGGATCAAAGACAGTGAAAAAGTGACCAACCATGATGTGAAAGCAGTTGAATATTTCCTCAAAGATCGCATGACCGCGATGGGATTGGAAAAATACCTCGAGTTCGTGCATTTTGGCTTGACTTCACAAGACATCAACAACACGTCCATTCCTTTGTCGCTCAAAGAAGCGTTACACAATGAATATTTGCCTTTGCTCGATACCGTGATTGAAAAATTGCGCAGCCTGAGTCGCGACTGGAAAGACATTCCGATGTTGGCAAAAACACACGGTCAACCTGCATCGCCAACACGCTTGGGGAAAGAAATTCAAGTATTTGTAGAACGCCTTGAAGTGCAAAAAGCGCAACTCGTTCAGATTCCATTCTCTGCGAAATTTGGCGGAGCCACAGGAAATTTCAATGCGCACCATGTGGCCTATCCAGCGAACAATTGGGTAGCATTTGCCAATAACTTCGTGAATGACAGCTTGGGATTGTCACGCAGTCAAACTACAACCCAAATAGAGCATTACGACAACATGGCGGCGCTTTTCGATGGTTTGAAACGCATCAACACGATCCTTTTGGATTTGGATCGCGATATGTGGACTTATATTTCCATGGACTATTTCAAACAACAATTGAAAGAAGGCGAAGTCGGTTCTTCAGCGATGCCACATAAGGTAAATCCAATCGACTTTGAAAATTCTGAGGGTAACATTGGAATCGCCAACGCACTTTTTGAGCACCTTTCATCAAAATTACCCGTTTCCCGTCTTCAGCGTGATTTAACGGATTCCACGGTACTTCGAACAATCGGAATGCCACTTGCGCATACATTTATTGCAATGAAATCCACATTAAACGGCTTGGATAAATTGCTGTTAAATGCAGATGCGTTTGCGGCGGATTTAGAGAACAATTGGGCAGTTGTGGCAGAAGCCATTCAAACAATTTTAAGGCGAGAAGGATTCCCAAAACCCTACGAAGCATTGAAAGGATTGACACGAAAAAATGAAGCGGTCACGCAACAAACCGTACATGCGTTTGTGGATACCTTGGATATTTCAGATGCTCTAAAAACAGAATTGAAAGCCATTTCACCGCAAACCTACACGGGAATTCAGCTAGTAAACTAAATGGTGCCTACATTTTGTGTACTTTCGATTAAAAAAATAGTCGAATGTTCAAAAAATTTCTTTGCATCGCTTCCATCGCGATCTTCTCATTAGCCGCTCGTGCGCAAATCACTGTCTCAGAATGGGGTGAATTGGAAAAAAGTCCTGGGCGGCTTTCAGGCATTCTACCAAAAGAGGCTAACGACTTTTATGCCTTGCGATGGACTGGAGGCATTCTTTTTGGCTCGCTTCAAGTCTCTTCACACAAGAATCTCACCACGTTCACCAAAGAAAAAGTAGTACTTCGGGCGAATGAAAGTCCTGCTAACTTTGAAGGTTCTGCTGTTGTTGGTGATCACTTCGTCGTGTTTCTCTCGGACAAAAAAGAGGGGCGCAACACGTTTTTCATGCAAGAATATGGATTCGATCTTCAGCCAATGGGCGAAGCAACCGAATTAGCATCGTATGAATTGGACGGCAAGCGCGGTCGATTTGCTGGTTCGTTCTCCATTTATCCATCTCAAAACAAGGAATATTTTTCCGTTGTTTGGACGATCCCTGGCAAAAGAGAAGAGGAAACGCGCTACGGTTATCGCGTATACGACCAAAATTTAGCTGTGATGTCGGAAGGCGAATATGAATTCCCGTTTCCTTCGAAATATTGCACCGTAAACATGATGTACCTGTCAAACACGGGGGATTTTTTCACGGTTGTTACGGAGTACCAAGAATCGGATACCAAGCGGCTTTTCAACAACTATTCGAACTATAAAACCATGCACATCTATCACATCACGCCTGATGGAATGGAAGATGTTGAAATTGATTTGGAAGGAAAGCGCATTGAAGCTTTGAGTTTAAACTCCGACAATAACCGCCAATTTATTATCACAGGAACCTACGGTGATAGAGGAAAAGCAGGAATCAAAGGACTTTTTTACTTGAGATTGGATTTCAAATCGCAGGAAATTCTCGCTGAAGGATTCGAAGAATTTGCCGATGATTTTATCACCCAAGATTGGTCGGATCGTCAGAAAAAGAAAATGGAGAAGAAACAAGAGAAGGGGAAAGATGTTGAACCGCTCTTGTATAACTATGTTATGCGTGATGTTCATGTACTCGACGACGGAAGTGTTGTCGGATCAATGGAACAGTATTATGTGCGCGTTGTGACAACCCGAGATCCAAGAACTGGGGCAACAACTACCACGTATTACTATTATTTCAATGACATTGTTGCTTTCAAAGTGGGTGCTGACGGTGGATTTGATTGGCATACAAAAGTTCAAAAATACCAAGTCTCTGCAAATGATGGTGGATACTTCAGTTCGTATGAGCGCTTCGTGGACAATGGAAAAATGTATCTGATTTTCAACGACAACGATCTCAATTACGCCGAAGAGGGAGAATACAATGCGGGGAACGCGCCAAGATCAGCCACACTTTCAAAGAAACGAAATGCTGTTGCGTTGGTTGAAATGGATTTGGAAACAGGAGAAATGAGTCGTAAAATGTTCTTCGACCGCTCAGAATTAGGCGCAATCGCTGTTCCAAAATTGTTTAATGTCGATTACAACAACAAGGAAGTACTCATCTATGCGGTGAAAGGTTCTAAAGAAAAATTTGGTGTAATTCGCTTCGGCGATAACTAATACAGAGAAAGATGCGCACAAAACAGCTTCATATCACCTTGATTGCATGGCTATTTTGTGCTTTTTTTTCTGCTGCACAAGGGCTTGATTCCTCGCAACAATTGCCCGAAGTGAGATGGGGTGAACTTCAGCGACGCAATGGCACACTTCACTATATGCTTCCTAGCGGTGAAAATGAATTTTACGCCTTGCGATGGTCGGGAAATCATCTATTTGGACATTACACTGTCACGAAGCATCAAGATTTAAAGCAAGTGAGTTCCGCCAGAATTAAATTGGTGGCAAACAAAAGCATCGCAAATTTTGAAGGAGCGAGTGTTCTCAACGACAAATTTGTCGTCTTCCTCAGCGATAAAAACGACAACAAGAACAACTTCTACATGCAGGCGTTTAATGATAAACTAGAAGCAGTAGACGACGTCATTCACCTTGCATCCTATGAATTGGATCGAAGCAAAGGAGATGGGAGTTTTCAATTTCGCGCCTCACCCAACCGCAAGTATTTTGGGGTAATTTGGGAAATCCCTGGCAAGCGCGAAGAAGGCCATGTATATGGATTTAAAGTGTTTGATATCGAGATGAAGCTCATTAACGAAGGCGAATATACGTTGGCTTTTGACGCAAAATTATCTAAGATTCACGAACATCTCATTTCCAATACAGGCGATTATTTTATTTGCGTATCTGAGTATTTGGCAAGTGAAAAGAAATCCCTTTTCAACACAAATTTGGACTACAAAGCACTGCACATTTACCGACTCAACGACGATTTGGGCTTGCAAGATTTTACGCTCGATCTCGATGGAAAACCCGTTGTGGCACTCAGCATGTATTCGAACGACAACAACGTTTTTACACTCACTGGCATTTATGGAAGTAAGGATCAACTGGGCGTATTAGGTGTTTTTTATCAAAAATTGAACCTGAACACGGGTGAGGTAATTCGCGAAGAATTCAAAAAATTTGAAGAAGAATTTATCACCCAAGATTGGTCTGATCGGCTCCTCAAACGTGCAGAGAAACGCAAGCAAAATGGCAAAGGCGATCCAGAATTGTTTAGCTATAAAATGAGAGACGTCACATTCCTATCCGATGGCAGCATCATCGGTTCGATGGAGCAATATTACGTCCAAGTGAGGGCCAATTCGGATGGTCGCTCCGATCAATCGTCGAGCATGTACTATTACTTCTACAACGATATCATCGCTTACAAAATTGATTCTGCGGGTGCATTTGCGTGGATAGAAAAAATTGAAAAGGATCAAGTTTCCATCAACGACGGTGGACCGTACAGCAGTTTCGAAAGCTTTATTGACAACGGAAAGGTCTATTTTATTTTTAATGACAACGTAGACAATTACGATCTCGATGACAAATTCATTAATCGCGAAAAAATTGAATCCGCGAACTATACACGTCGAAAAAATGTGGTGTCCATCACTTCCATCGACTTAGCGACAGGTGATAAAGAACGTACCGCCTATTTTGGTCGTGCAACGAGTAATTCAGTGGTCGTCCCAAAAATGTTTTCCGTCAACTATCGCACTGGTGAGTTGATCATGTACGCCATATCCGGTACGAAAGAAAAAATGGGCGTGATTCGCTTAAATCCCCGATTGAATAAGTAATGAAACGGCTTGGTCCTATTTTCGCGACCAAATATTGTATTTCATAATACACCAAAGCGCTCTGAAACCATCTTTCCAACCAATTTTCTTCCCTTCTTCGTAGGTTCTTCCGTAATACGAAATTCCTACTTCATAGATCCGAACACCTTTGATACGCGATATTTTTGCTGTTACTTCAGGCTCAAATCCAAAGCGTTTTTCTTTCAAATTGACCCCTTTGATGATGTCAGCACGAAACAATTTGTAACATGTTTCCATATCCGTTAAGTTGATTCCCGTGAACAAATTCGACATAAAGGTCAAGTACTTGTTTCCTATCGTATGGAAGAAAAACAACACCCGGTGCGGATGCCCACCAATGAAACGCGAACCATAAACTACATCTGCCTGTCCGTTCAAAATTGGTTTCAATAAATCGTTGTACTCCTGTGGATCGTATTCCAAATCGGCATCCTGAATAATGATATAATCACCCGTTGCCTTGTCAATTCCCGTGTGAAGTGCAGCTCCTTTTCCTTTGTTGACCTCGTGCTTGTATAAGCTCAATACCATTTCTGGGTGCTCGGCTCTATACGCCTCAAGCCGTTCCATGGTTTTATCCGTCGAACAATCATCCACAATGATGATTTCCTTTCTCATGTCCTCGCAGAGCACAACTTTACCCACTGCATTCAAGATCTCATGAATGGTGTTCTGTTCATTGTAAGCTGGAATAACGATAGATAGCGTTTTACTCATAGTTCACTTAAATTCAAGACCGCTTCCTAGAGGAGTCGATCAATACGCAAAAATACATTCCAATAACGGTCTTTCGTCATTTCCGACCAATGAATTTCTCCATATCGGTATTGATAGGTTTGAATTTGACAGATAACCAGCAACAATACAATCACTGAAACCGCGCCAATTTTTACCCATGACCGCTGCATGGTCTGGAGCGCGATTCCCAAAAAGAGCATAAAAATTGGCAGATACTCCACATACACACGCGAGGAGAAACTACCACCGTAATACCATTGCCACCACGAAGAAAGAATGTAGGTGATCAAGAGAAAAAATGCCAAAAAGGAGATCGACTCGAACCGTTTACTTTTCCAGAGGAAAAACGCCGCAATCACAGGAATAAAATAAATCGGGGTGTACAAAAAGAGTCCCTTTTTATAGCTGAACAACATGTCAAACAGATGCGGCTCGAGGAAATTAAAATGATCCGTTCCATAAGAATAAATGAAAAAATGACCAGTCGACAATTTGTAGACGATGAACTGAAGGCTGAGAATGGCGGATCCAATCAAGACCGAAATCAAGAGCGTTTGATAGGACGCAAACAAGGCGCCAAGTCCGCGTTTCAACTCCACCCAACTGCCAGCGAGAAAGGGAATACTGAAAATGATCAAGCCATTTACGGGACGAATCAAGACAACCATCGCGAGAGAAGCCGCCAAAAAGAAGACATACTTGTGCTCATGTGAGGTGAGGTACCGTTTCGCGAAGTACACAAACATCGCCACGAAAGCGAAGGAATAAATGTGTGACAAGCCCGGTTCAATGATCGAGTAGTAAAAGAGATTTGTTCCAAACGTGGCGGCCAAGAGTACAAGCGATTTGTTTCGTTCACTGACCTCATACAACGTGAGCGTTTTTTGCAAATACAGCAATCCCAAAAACAAATAGAAAAGTGCCGCCACTGTGACCGAGATGGCGTAGGGAGAGGAATATCCATCGACGTCGTATCCACCTGCCTTCGCCACAACATGTCCAGCGAGGTAGAACGGAGCCATGGCAACGGCTGAACCACAAAAATATTTATTGTAAGAGCGACCATCTGCTGTTTGAAAACGGTAATCGAAGTAGAAATTCGCATCGAAGTACTTTCCCTTTTCCAGCGAATCGTAGAAATTATAGTTCAAATCGTGCTGTACAAACGTTGCCGGCAAGTAGGCAAAATAGCCTTTCGCATCCGACTTCACGATGCCTTTCCAAAAATCCCGCGTCCAATTCAAATTGTTTGATACCAAAGTCATGATGAGCATTGTCACCATCAACGTCCACTTCGAAAGGGGTATCTTTTTCATCTCCAAGTTGAGTTCGCAGTAAATCTAATGAAATGTATTCAAAACTGAGCGCAGAAATGCGTGGATAGATTTGTTCGGTAGCGGATACGAGCGAAATGTGTATAACTACGATTCGAAAGGAAAAAGTAGGCGTTTTTGATTGAGGGCGAAAAGCTTTGCTGCTTTGTGGCAGTTAGTGAATCATTTAGCGAAAATTAGCTGAATTGAATCAACGTAAAAAATGAATTCCCTCGATCAACCTCATCCTTTTCATCAAATCCCTTGCTCAACTCAATTGGTATCCGTAATCTTGAATTATGATCCAAGGAGCAAAAAAAATCGCGTTGGTAGAAATGGGTGGTTCGCACGACGAATGCCTGTATGCACAAGTGCGCTACCTCACTTCAGCGGGACATCACGTTGAGTTGATTTGCAATTCTTCGCTCAAATCAAACGTTTCGTATTTTGATGGGCTGGATCGTGTTCACTTAATTGAGCTCAGAAAAGGACTCAAGCAGTGGGTTGATTTGATCCGCATCCGCAGAATTCTTGTGAACGGAAAATTTGATCGAATCGTGTTCAATACTGCTCAAGGAAATGTGCTGAAAAATCTATTTTTATTGCCGCTTCCAAAAAAAGCCCTTCGCTTCGGTGTGATCCACAACCTGCGTAAATTAAGCAACAGTGTGAGTCAAAGCGTGATCACACGCAACCTAAAGGGATATTTTGTATTGAACGATTATTTGCTGGATCGCGTACCTCCAGAAATTCGAAAAACGGTTAACGTCCACTCACTTTATACGGTGTTTTATCCGACTTATCCACCCGTTGAAGTTTCAAAACCTACGAATGAAATTTGGATTTGCATCCCTGGACAAGTTGAACGGAGCCGACGCGATTATGACGGTCTTTTTGATTCCATTGAACGCTTTGGTGTCAATGAAAACGTGAAATTCATCCTGCTCGGACGTTGCGAACACCTTGATGGAGATGGCGAATCTATTAAACATCGAATTTCAGAATTGGGTGTAACCGATCAGTTTATGCTCTGGGACTCATTCATTGAAACGGAGTTGTTTTATAGCATTCTCCAATATTCTGATTACGTCTTGCCACTCATTCACCCCGATCACGAGTCCTTTTCTTTGTATGAATATCAAATATCTGGCGCATTCAATTTGGCGTTTGGCTTCAAAAAACCACTCTTAATGGAACACTCTTTTGCTGAATTCGAAGATTTCAAAACCAATGCGATCCATTACGCCGTTCCAAGTATGATGGAAAAAATAAATCGCCTTGAAATTCCGCGGTCAGATCAGTTTTACCAAGAAGAAAAATGGGAATTTGAGTACCAAAAACGCGGCTTTTTACAGGCCTTGGGACTTTAAAATTAACCCGTCGGCAAATCGGAGGATCAGCACTCGGATCATCGACAGTCTAATCCTTTTCACTAATTTTGACCTATGCGATTTTTAAGCAACGTAGCGTTTGGATTTCGATCCTATTGGAAAGCGATCAAATTTATGATTGAGTACCGATTTTACTGGTATTTGGGTATTCCGGCCTTGCTCATGCTTTTCATTTATTGGCTCGGTGCAAAAATTCAGGCGCATCGTTTCATACCGAATACCGAAACGATGAACGACATTATTTGGTACATGTTTTCCCTGCTGATTGAAATTTCCATCGCGATTTTGCTGATGAAATTTGCCAAATACCTTGTTGTCACGCTACTGTCTCCCCTCCTCGCCCGCTTGAGTGAAAAAACAGAAAATATATTGACGGGAAAAAAGTACCCGTGGAGTTTTTCCCAGCTCGTGTCCGATGTGAAACGTGCAATGCGCATCGTCGTTCGGAATTTGATGTGGGAGTATTTTTTCTTTTTAATCATCCTGATTGTTTCCATCATTGGTTGGGAAGATCCAAAATCATCGCCTGTGTTCTACCTCACGTTTGTGATTGGATTTTACTACTACGGCTTTGCATTTCTGGATTACATCAACGAGCGCAGGCGATTGACGGTTGAAGAAAGCATTGAGTTTATGCGTAAAAATCGGGGACTAGCCATAGTGATTGGTGGCATGTACTCCGTGTT
>JBFYPU010000120.1:0-2966 GCA_041303175.1 Crocinitomicaceae bacterium
GTAGTAAGCCTTTAACACATCCTGAATGGTAGTTTCAATCACCGTCATCGCGTTGTTTGCGCTTTGAATTTCCAATTGCTCTAGGCGTTGTTTTGATATTTTCACTGCAAATCCTGTGAAAATATTGTAGTTCACATTCACAGATGGGTTGATGGCTTGTGAGAAAATCACACCAGGCGTGAAGGTAAAAGGGTTGTTTGTATTGTCCTGAATGACGTTATTTTGCGTGACCACTAAATCCACAGTTGGAAATGCACCCGCTTGCGACCACGTGTTGTTGAGTGTTGTAATGCCTTGCTGTTGCTCGGCAATTTGAATTTGGTAATTATTTTCCAGTGAACGAAAGACCGCGTCCGAGGCAGAAAGTTCGGTTTGTGCATGGCTCCAAAAGACGAAGAGCAAAACAAAAATGCTAGTTAAATACTTCATCTTCACGGTCATTTATTGCAATGCGCATTGCAGGTTCAACATTGACACCATTTTGTTCCCATTTCCCAGTCCAGAGATACCGTTTTAACCGTCGGTAACCGTTCCAGAAAAGGATGGCAGAAGGAAAGAAGAGCAGAATAAACAAGGTTCCGAACAAAATCCCAAAGGCAATTGAAGTAGCCATCGGAATGAGGAATTGTGCCTGCATACTTTTTTCAGAAATTAGCGGAAGTAGACCAGCAATTGTTGTCAAGGAAGTCAATAAAATCGGTCTAAATCGCGATACAGCAGCTTCCATCACGGCATCTTTTGTGGTATAGCCTTCCACAATCAAATCATTGTAACGGTCGAGAAATACAATGGCGTCATTCACCAGCACGCCAATGAGGGCAATCATACCAAAAATGGAAAGCATGGAGACGGGAATTCCGATCAAGCCATGGCCCAATAGTGCGCCTGCCAATCCTGCGGGAATCACCAACATGATCAAAAAAGCACTTGACAAATTATTGAAATGTAGGGTCAAGATGATGAACATAATTGCCACGCCAATTAAGGTTACGAACATCATTGAAGTGGCTGTTTTTTGGGTTTGTTCAACTTGACCAAGGTAGCGTGGCTGCACATTTGGGTAGAGTTGCTTTAGCTTCGGAAGAATTGAATCGTCGATAATGTTATTAATTTGTGCCACCAAATCCGGATCAGACGATTCAGCATCTATTTTCACGATTCGCTGACCATCCTTTCTTTTCAAGGCTTCCGGCGCTCTCCCCAATTCGAAATCACAAATTTCTTTCAATGGCACGGCCACGCCTTGCGGAGATTTGATCTTCATATTCTCCAAATCAGAGAAGGAATTCCGATCTTCCAAACGATAGCGCACCCAAATTTTCACTTCGTCAGTACCAATAATCACACGCTGCGCTTCTTGTCCAAAAAATCCTTGTCGCACTTGGTTCAATACATCACTTTTGGTCATGCCGAGCATATCTGCTTGCGGCCGCATGGTCAAATATACTTCTTTTTTTCCAGGCGGCATGTTGTCCTTGATGTTGATCACGCCGGCCACTTTACTCAATTCAGCTTTGAATAAATCCCTTGCACTGCTCAAACTTGCTTCGTCATCCGAACTAAATCCGAGTTCAATTTCTTTCCCAAAGCGGTTAAATCCACCCACAAATGTTTCTTGTGCCAATTTCGATGCAGGTGCTTCCGATAAGCGGCGAATGATGCGATTGATGAGCGTGTCCGCGGGGGTTTTTGAATTTTCTCCGTTCAAAAAGACCATCAATCCACTCGCGTGATTTCCAACTTGACCCAAATTTTGGGCAAATCCAACATTGCTGGAGTAATAGGAAATCAGCGTATCACCGGAATCGTCAATGATGCGTTGATTTTCTTCCATCAAAATTTTTGTGGCAGTTGCAACAAATTCATCCGATTTGGCTTTGTTATCACCCGGCATATACACCGCTTCAATATTGATAAAATCGGGCTGAATGTCAGGGAAAAACGTGAATCCAATCACACTGGTTTTCATCAACACAATAATCACAATGGTGAAAATGAGTGGAAACGTAAATCCCGCGATGTACCACGCGGCTTTTTTACCATTGATCAATGTAAGTGCTGTTCTGTATAAAACCTCACGCACATATTTTATTCCGCGATCAGCGAAAATGCGTACGTTTCGTTCAACGGCTGATTTCGTGTAACCTGCTAGAAACACCATCACACCAACAATGATCAAAAGCAGTGGAAAAAGGATCATTCCTGCAGCATCTTCTGAACCTGGAAAGAGGAAAGTGGCGAAGTACATCATGACAATTCCAGTTACCATATAGATGGAACCTTTCAGATAACTCCATTCGCTTCTCTCGGCGGTTTCTTCTTTCAACACGCTGTTGTGCCCTAAATGGGCTGGCAAGATGATGAATGCTTCAAAAATGGAAAAGGACAAACAAGCGATCACAACGAAGGCCATTTCTTGCATCATTTCCATTCCTTCAACGAACAAAAGGATGCTGAAAGCGACAATGGTTGTCAATATAGAGGAGAAAACCGAGGGCAACACTTCCATTGTGCCGTCTAGTGCAGCTTGCTTTGCGGATTTACCTCGCTCGTAGTGTGTGTAAACATTTTCAGCGATCACAATGCCATCGTCCACTAAAATTCCGACAACGAGGATCATTCCAAAGAGCGAAATCATATTGATGGACATGCCGTAAGCCATTCCAATAACGAACATTCCAAGAAATGAAAACGGGATTCCAAACGCCACCCATGCGGAAAGTTTGAGGTTCAGGAAAAGTCCAAGGAAGAGCAAAACTAAAATCAAACCCATGATTCCATTGCTGGACAAGAGTTCAATTCGATCGTTGAGCATTTTATTGAATTCATAGTAGATATTGAAGCTAAATTCGCCGTTTTCTTCGTTGAATTTTTTCTGGTATTCGCGAATTTCTTTGGTTATGTCCGAAATGTCTTGATCCGTCGTTTTTTCAATCTGAAATTGAACCGAGGGAAGGCCGTTGTAC
>JBFYPU010000121.1:0-7961 GCA_041303175.1 Crocinitomicaceae bacterium
TGCAGAAATAAAGAAACGACAAAAAACACAGCACGAATCATTTTCCACAGCAGCGATCAAAAGGCGTTTTGAAATTCTTGAAAGTCATTTTCAAAACCAGCTAGGCGTTGAATACATCGATTTGATAAACGATAACGGAGAAGCAGTTGGCACAAAAGTGATTCTCAAGCTCCCTACTAAACACACGTTTTAATCAAAAGCTAACTTTACAAAGCACGGTTTAGGCATAAAAATGTCCTTTCCTAGACAATACTGTCCATTCCTAAAACAAAAGAGGGATATTTCTAACATTGTGTAAATTTACTCCGTGAAGAAGATTCGAGTAATATTAGTAGATGATGAGGAAAGTGCGCGAGATGTGCTCGAAAATCTATTGAAGCGCTTTTGTCCAGACGTCGAGTTGCTTGACAAATGTTCAAACCTCGAATCAGCGGTTGAATCCATCAAAAGGAATAGCCCAGATTTAGTCTTTCTAGACATACAAATGCCGAATTATGCGGGTTTTGAGATTGTTCGCTTCTTCGAAAAGATCGATTTTTCCATCATTTTTGTGACTGCCTATGATCAATATGCCCTGCGTGCTTTTGAAATCGCCGCGGTTGATTATCTGCTAAAACCCATTGACATTGAGCGGTTAAAAGCCTCCGTAGATAGGGTAGCAAAAATTGAAGAAACCAAGGACTACAGTGAACGGTTTTCGGTTTTAGGTAAAACCATGGAATCAAATGAACTGGAAAGCATCATCGTGATCGAGAAAGGATTTCAAGAGGTAGTGCAATTGAAGGACATCGTTGCCATTGAAGCGCAAGAATCGTATTGTTTTCTTCATACTGTTTCGGATCGAAAATACACCGTGAGTAAGAATTTGAAGCATTTTGAACGACTCTTGGCGGATTCTCCAGTGTTTTTTAGAACCCATAAATCGTGGATCATCCAAAAAACACATATTTTAAACTATTCAAAGTCCCTTGGCGGCATTAACCTAGTGAACGGCACAACAGCCAAGCTCTCGAAATACAAGAAATCCGAATTCGAAGCGTTTTTGGTTGGTTGATTGGATGTTGGATGTTTGGAAACGGCAAACCTTTCGATTTCTGGACGATCTTTCAATCCAATAATCCAATAATCGAACAATCTAAGCATCCAAAACACTACCTTCGCAGCCTTATTCAAAATCTCAGCTTGTGTCAAACACTTCAATTATCCAACAGATCAACGTTGCAGTAGATGCCTATTTCGATTCAAACCCATCTACAGCATGGTTTCCAGTAAAAAAACTGATGCCGAATTTAATTGCTGCTGGGGCATTCGAAAAGGATGTGAAAAATGGACTTCCATTGCGCAAAGTGTTACGAGACCTAGACAATGAAGCGCAATTGGATCAAATTCCACGTGCGCATGCCGACCGGACTGGGCGCGACATCTATTGGTATTTTGTGCGTGAAGGAAGTGAGTATGTGCCAGAAGTACAGCCAGAATCTTTGAGTGCGAAAGAACGCAAAGCACTCGAACGTGCCAACAGCGATGAAAAATACCTTGTTGACATCATCAATTCACTTTTAGGTAAGAAAGGTACTGAAAAACAGACCTTTGACTACTTACTTGGTGATCTGCATCAAGATGGAGAAACACGCACAGAGCTTCCCGTCGACCTCTATTTTTGGGAGCTGAAACTCGCTATTGAATTTGTGAACCACCCAAAAACGCGCGAACAACTAATTCCACAAAAACAGAAGAAAATGACGGTAAGTGGTGTTACGAGAGCCGAACAGCGGGTGAAGTATTTTGATCGAAAAAAGAAGGTTCTCACAAAAAAAGGAATTGATTTCGTGGAAATTCCATTGGCTGGTTTTACATGCAATGAAGAATTGAAACTCGTTCGAAATGCTGAGGATGATGAACGCGTTTTACGTGGAATTCTTGGGCACTATTTGGATAAATGAGAAACGAGTCGTCCATTGCTGAACAAAATTGTCCATTCCTGAACTTTTGACCCAAAAACCATCAGAGAGAAGTTAATCCCCTTAACTTTAATGAAAAATCACTCCTATGAAAGCAATACTCATTTTTCTGTTTACTGGTTTTATCGCATTATCGGCAGCTGCTCAAATTGGAGTTGAAGTCAAAATGGGATCTACAAAGAGTACATTTGAAGGAACCCAAATCTTCAACAACAACGAAAGTGAATCAACGTATTATGAGATCGAAGATGGCGATCTACACTATTATTTGGTAAACAATTACGAAGGAAAGTGTATTCAATTCATTCATACAGAGTGTCCGATTAAATCATTGGATTTAAAATCCGTTGAGTACGAAGATTATCAGGACATGGGGCAATTCATGTATATTTCTACCAAGAAGAACGAGAAAGCGGTTACCATCTCAAAAACGGAAGATAGCCAATCGAGAGGAGCTTCCCTTGACGCGAATTTGACTACGCAAGAGGATGAAAGCAGCACGTTCATGATCATTATCAACAACAAAGAAATGGCTGAACAATTGCTTGAAGCGATCAAAAAAGGGTAGTGCTAAGATGTAGATTGTGTATTAAGTGTACTTCTAACGCATAGAAGTTCGTCGAATACATTTCACAACTAACGTGATCGTCTCACCAAAACGCAAGAAGTGCGCTCAATTGGTTAAATTTAGCGTTTATCACGAATCAAGCTAAATGAGAGAACGTCCAATTATCCCAATAGAATTGTCAGAGGATCAGCACACAGAAGCCGAGTTGTTTCAGAACATGGTGCTTCGACCGATTCTAAAAATGCAACATCCGGTTCTCTATGCCTTAGCCATGAATAGCGTTCAAAATCTCAATAAAAACTGGGCGATCATGGATCGTAAAAAGAAGGACGCTGCAATTCGATCGGTTTTGCAAAAGGATCCAAAGGTTAAAAACACCTTGATTGGCTGCGTTCTCGGACAGTTGAATACAGACGAACTGAAGTGCTATTTGAACGATTCCAAAGGCTTCGATAAACGCATTTCACAGATGATTTTAGAGCGCGTGTTGTCTGTTTCCTAGTTATTCGTTAAATTACTGAACGGTTATTCACTTGAGTTGTACTTCAATCTATGAGAGCACTTCTATTTTTCTTGACGTTTAGTTCGACTGCCGCTGCACAATTTGATCAAGATTTTGGTTTGACATTTGAACCGAGTATCTATTATTTTCCATTTTACAACGGTGAACAACTCATTGAAGTGAACTACTTCGCCAATAGCCTAGCACAAGCGGCTCACCGCGATGCCATGTTTCCACGTGGTGATTCGGATTACCACGATGCCATTTCGTTCGACACACCCAATGGATTTATTTTGAGAAGTTCAACTGGAAGAGTAATTAAAACGTTCGGCATTGATGACATGAACTCCATCAAGCTATTGCCACCGAACGATGCTGCAACGATCACTCACCGGGAGCGCTTGAATATGTCAAAATTGGAAGGGGAATTTGAGGATTACACTTGGAAAGATGCAAACGGATATGGCTACAGATATATTGAGGCTCGAAAGCCGATAGATCAGGAGAATCAATGGTCGGGGCTTAATTATTATGTCGGAATCATTGATACGCTCGGCAATGTGATGTTGCAAGACGTGGATTATTTCTCCTATTCGGATGGTGAGTACTTGGTCAGTTCTAACAGCAAACACGCCATTTACGACAGCACATTTACTCAAACAATGAATTATGTTGATGGTACAGTGAGTCGCGCGGCCCCGCACACGTATTTTCACGTAACGCTCGAAGGGGAGACCAAAATTATTGATCGATTCGGAAAGTTGATTGACAATGACCACTACGTGCGATTAGAGCCAGCGCGTTATGAAGGTGGCTATATCTATTCAATACAAACAGAATCCGGAATTAAATGGGGGATCATGCGCAGCGATTTGAGCAAGGTAACACCAGCATTGTACCGAGACATCAGAGTGCTTCCGAGAGGTTACGTAGTCTCGGATTCTTCGTTAAGTTTTGCGCTACTCAATGAAAATGGGTTGCAAATCACGGAGTTTGGTTATGAACCAAATGCATTCAGGTACTACATAGATGGCTCTTATACGGTTTACAAAAGAAATCCAGAATTCAGACAGGGCATGATTGATTCACTCGGAAATGTAATTATCCCAATGATTTATGAACGGGTAATCGAATTCCGAAATGGATTAGCTGCAGTATCACTTAACGGTAAATGGGGGATTGTAAATCGCCAGGGTGAAGTTCAAGGTGAGATTGCTTATTCGGAAATAATTGAAATACGCAACAAACACGTTTATGTAAAACTCGATGGAAAACGTGGTGTTATTAGTCACAAAGGAGAAGTGATTCTTGAGCCATCTTACAACAGTGTTTCTTGTCTTGATCATGATTTCTTCTACCTCTCAAATTTTCAAAACGAGCGATTTATCTACAATATCGCAACCAAAGAAGTGATACCGTGTGAATATTACAGTATTGGATGTTTCAACGAAGGAGTTTCTGTTGTATCCGTTGCGGACAAAAGCGGTATGATCGATACGAACATGAATGTCGTGATTCCCATTGAATACGATTATATGTCTGAATTTCTAAATGGAACGGCAGTCGTGAAGAAAGGTAAGTTTTACGGACTCTACAACAGGGATTTTGAATTGATCAAATCAGTAAAATTCGATTTTTTTAGAGTGGCGAAGTCAGGAGAATACGAGGTGTTCTAATTGAAACCTAAACGTTCTGTGTCTTCCTTCCGATTCGCCCGTTGATTCATTTCGCGCAAACGCAAGCGATTCGCTTCTTTTTCCTGCTGCTTTTTGTTCTTCTTCTGTCCAAGCAGTTTAGTGTGCAATTTTTTATTCGCTGTATTTTTTTGTTTCGCCATTGGAAAACTTTAGTCCAAAGCTAAGCATTCGGTTGTATTCGATCCGGCAAGGACATTGTTTTTGAGAAATTTTAGTTCAAACCCTGTTCGATGAATCCAATTGTGTGTGTTTATGAATTGACCAATTCAGAGCATTTCCCTAGACCTCCTTCACAAACAATTCCCGATCAAAGCGAATTCGTGGGCCATAAATGCCATTTTCGCCGCGCTTTCCTACACTGATCGCCATGCAGACTTCGGCTTTGCCATACGGCAGATTGAGCATTTTACGCACGCGTCTTTGGTCCAGTCCTTCAATTGGGCAGGTGTCGTAGCCATACGCGCGAAAGGCGAGCATGAGGTTTTGAGCTGCGAGGGCGGTGGATTTATTCGACCAAACGCGCATGTCGGCGAAGGATTTTGGTTGGCGCACCATGGGTCTCTTAATTGCAATGACATTGAGTGCGATGCGTTTCACCATTCCCAACCAGCCTAGAAAACCTTGATTGTAGGCGAGTGGTACAATTTTCTTGTAATACATCAACGCCGATTCTGGCACTTTGGCTTCTTGAGCTGCAAAAGCTTCTAGCATGAGTTTAGCATTGCGCTTCCATGTATCGCGACGGGCTACCACTACGATCATTTCTGCCGCTGTTTTGACCGTATTTTGATCCAAACAATAGGAGGTAAGCAGCTTCCGCTTGTCTTCGGAACGCACCCAATAAAATTCCCACGGCTGCATGTTTGATGAGTTCGGCGCGAGTAGTGCCAAGTCCAAGCATTTGTTCATCACGTCTTCCGGAATTTTCTCGTCAGTGTAGAGTCGGCAACTTCGCCGATTGGCTACCAATTCCGTGAATGCTTCGGGATTGAAATAATCAGAGCCTTCGGAATAATCAATTTCGGGAGTTTCGGAAAGAATGCTTTTTGCCATGGTTGTTGAATTTGTTCGAAGGTAGGGATTATTGAAGGAATGATTGAGCGATTAAACGAATTGTTGTGCGCTAAACGATTTCACGCGTGAGTGATGGAAGTGGCAGCTCCTTCTGACATTTTTTTTTGTCAGGAGGACTACAACGGACAGCACGACCCCGATATCCCGACATCCCCGCTATTTTTTCAAAATTTTGGGATGTTGGTATCGTCGGGAGCACGCCCAACTCATTAAAATGTGACGCTGATAGCGGACTTGCGTATTTCACAAGCTACGTATCGGGAGTTCGTTATTTCGATTCTAGCCATTCAGGAAGTCTATTTATCTTTACAAGCAAAACAAACTACATGTTGTACACCATTTTAAAACGAATCATTCGGATGTCACTCCAACTCTATTTCAGGAGAATTGATGTGATCGGTTCGGAAAATGTGCCCAAGCATGGCCCTGTGATTTTCGTTTCCAATCATCCGAGTGCGCTGATTGATCCGTTGTTGGTTGCGACGACCTTAAAGCGGAAAATTCATTTTTTGGCAGCTTCGGAGTTCTTTGGAAAAGGCTTGAAAGCGCGTATTTTGAAAAACAAACTGAATATGATTCCTGTTCACAGACCATGGTTATCGAAAGGGGAAAAGGTAAGCAATGCGGAAATGTTTAACGAGTGCTACAAAAGTTTGAATCAGGACAAATGCATCATACTTTTCCCTGAGGCTAGCAGCGAAACGGTGTCGAAAATTCGTGAGTTGAAAACGGGTGCAGTTAGGATCAAAGCGGGATTTGAAGCGTTTACACAAGGTACGAAATCCGTTTGCATTATTCCCATTGGTTTGAATTATTCGAATCCGCATGAATTTCAAAGTCGGGTAGTGGTGAAGATAGGTGAGCCAATTGTCTTCGATCCTTCGGGTGAAACAGATCTCATTGAGCGGTATCGCATTCAAACAAGTCAGGTACAGGAGGAACTGAAAAAATCGATTATCCACATTGACAATACACACAATGAGGGACTCGTGAAAAACGTGTGCCGCTTGTTCATTGAGACGCATCGGAAAGAGAAAGGACTTTCATTCAGGGATGGAAAAAGCAATTTTGAATTTTACCAGAGTGTGGCAAACGCGGTAGCTCATTTTGAACGCACGAATGCGAAGGCATATCTAGAGATGTCAACGCGCATTGATACGTATTTCAACAACATCCATCAACTTGGGATTTCCGATGATGTATTCGATCAAACCGAACAATCAAATTCGTTTTTCAACTGGATTTTCTTGGTTTTAGGTTCGTTGATCGCGCTACCAAGTTTGATTGTTTTCTTTCTCCCCTATCAATTGACGAAGATCATTTTCAGAAAGAAAGTCAAAGCAGCAGTGGTGAAAGAGCATGGCGGAGACAATTTTCACTACGCATTCACGGCAACGCTCATTTTCGTTATTGGACTGCTCATTTTTGGACTCTGGACTCCCGTTCTTGGCGCGATTGTCTACCTGATTACGTGGAATTGGTGGATCGCGCTCATATCGATGGTGCTGTTGTATCCGATGATGCGTTTCAGTATGCACTATGCAAAAGTGGGCTTACAGTTCTGGCATTCGTTGAAATCCAAACGCATTTGGAACGCACAAAAAGAGCGGGTTTCGTTCTATGCAGCTGAACGGAAATCCATTGTTGATGCGTTGAAGGACTATCAGATTTCGTATGAAGCATCGAGTGCCGTGAATCAATGATTTGGGATGACGAAACCTATTTTCTAAGCCGGAGAAACGCAAAAAAAAGAGAGACCCGAAAGCCTCCCTTTAACTCATTTATAGGGTTACGTACCATCCAAAAAAGATGACCCGCATCGAATTATTTTTTAACAATCATTTGAGTTGCGCGTCCATTGGCATTCGCGATCTCTACAAAATAAGTTCCAGCTTGAAGTGCTGAAACATCAATCATTTGAGCAGATTGCGTATTGAAATTAGCTTGAGTGTACACAATTTTTCCACTCATGTCTGTGATGAAAAGTTCAGTTGGCAATTCGTTCGCCATTTCAACTCTGATTATTAATTCATCAGAAACTGGATTCGGGTAAACCTCAAACACGTTTGTCAACTCATTTTCATTCAAGCCGATTGTACAATCTTCAACGATGATGTCGATATCATCTGTACCAAAACATCCGTTTGCGTCCGTTACAT
>JBFYPU010000122.1:0-2553 GCA_041303175.1 Crocinitomicaceae bacterium
GTTACGAATAACCACGTGATTGCGAACGCGAAAGAAATTCAAGTAACCTTGAACGACAACAGCAAATACACCGCGACAGTTGTGGGTACGGATCCCTCCACAGACATTGCCGTCTTAAAAATCAACGCCAAAAACTTGGTTGCACTGCCTTTGGGGAACAGTGACAATTTGCACATTGGCGAATGGGTCTTGGCGGTTGGTAACCCGTTCAATTTGACCTCGACGGTTACCGCGGGAATTGTTTCTGCGAAAGCGCGAAATTTGAACATGCTTGGCGGAGGGAGATCAAACGCGGGTATGGTTCCAATAGACTCCTTTATTCAAACAGACGCAGCTGTGAATCCTGGAAACAGTGGCGGCGCGCTGGTAAATACCCGAGGCGAATTGGTTGGAATCAACACCGCAATCGCATCACAAACTGGGAGTTACTCCGGATACTCCTTTGCAGTCCCCGTCAACCTAGTGAAAAAAGTGATGGAAGACCTGATTGATTATGGCGTGGTTCAACGTGGTTATTTGGGGATTCAAATGGCTGATATCACGCAAGAACTGAAAGAAGATAAAGGCTTGAAAAACTTGGAAGGAGTCTATGTGGCTAGTGTTTTAGAGAACAGCGGAGCGAAAGAAGCCGGAATAGTTGCAGGCGATGTCATCTTAAAGGTTGGCACGGAATCGGTGAATTCAGCATCTGCGATTCAGGAAAAAATTGGTAGCCGAAAACCAGGTGATAAAGTGGTATTAACGGTTCGCCAAGCGAATGGCGGAATCGAAACGAAAGAAATTGTACTGCGTAACAAAAACGGCGAAACGAGTTTGATCTCAAAAGAAGAAGTACAAAAAAATAGTGCCTTGGGCGCAACATTTACCGAAGTATCGAGTAAAGAAATGAAGGAACTGAATATTTCAGGCGGCGTTAAAATTGAATCGTTGACTGCTGGGAAGCTTAAATCCGCTGGTCTACAAGACGGCATGATCATCACGAAAATCAATAACCAAGCCGTTACGAGTGTTGAGGAATTAACCAATAAATTAAAAGGAAGCAATAGAGGTGTATTGCTCGAAGTGATGACACGATCGGGAATGAAAGAATACGTCGCAATTGGCCTTTAGTGGTCAATTACGATAACTTTAAGTCCGGATGAAGAAAATGTGAAATTTTGTCCCTGTTTTTTTTGGATAACGTTTCCATTTCGTCGTATCTTTGCGCAACGCTTTTTATTCAAAAAAAGTAGGAGGATAAAACAACTATGAGACAACTAAAAATCACGAAGTCGATTACCAATCGCGAAAGTCAGTCATTAGACAAGTATTTGCAAGACATTGGTAAAGAAGAGTTGATTACCGCGGAGGAAGAAGTAGAATTGGCAAGACGGATCAAGCAAGGAGACCAACGGGCACTTGAAAAACTAACCAGAGCCAATCTTCGATTCGTAGTATCGGTAGCTAAACAGTACCAAAATCAGGGGTTGACTTTGCCTGACCTTATTAACGAGGGAAACTTAGGTCTAATTAAAGCTGCGCAAAAATTTGATGAAACTCGTGGATTCAAATTCATTTCGTATGCTGTTTGGTGGATTCGTCAATCAATCTTGCAGGCGTTGGCTGAGCAAGCGCGTATTGTACGCCTGCCTTTGAACCAAGTAGGTTCATTGAATAAAATCAACAAAGCGTTTTCTCGCCTTGAACAAGAATTTGAGCGTCCACCATCAGCTGAGGAATTGGCAGAAGCGTTGGAGGTTCCAGAAGACAAAATCAAGGAAAGTTTAAACGTTTCAGGTCGTCACGTATCGATGGATGCTCCCCTCTCTACTTCGGAGGACGGTGGAACATTGATGGATGTAATGGCCAATCTTGATTCACCTAAAGCCGATCATGCCCTAATGGCTGAGTCGCTTCAAAAAGAAATCGAACGCTCATTGAGCACACTGACCGATAAGGAACGTGAAATCATTCGATTGTTCTTTGGAATTGGAATGAATCACGGTTTGACATTGGAAGAAATCGGCGCTAAATTCAATTTGACCCGCGAACGCGTTCGTCAGATCAAGGAAAAAGCAATTCGACGACTTCGACATACGTCACGCAACAAATTGTTAAAGGCTTATCTCGGATAAGATTTGAAAGCTGCCCAAATGTGGGCAGCTTTTTTTTATTTATATATTTTAATTTCAACACTTTACGATCAAATGGAGACAGCGCTAGGTTATGAACAAGAATTGAAATCGCACATTGAACAAGAACGTGCAGCAGTAAAACTTTCCAGCAACGTTGGAGAATTATTGTATGACAAAGGAATCGAATTGGTGTTCTTCCGAAATCATTTAACGGACATCACCGTTGCACAAGTACTAAAATTGCATGTGTATTCGAAAAAAGTAGTCAACAAACCTGTCGACATTTTCACGAGTGCTGATTTGGCTCAAGAACTGTTGACGATGGACTTGGCGCCTTCAAAGCTTGACATCGGAAAATTGGCAAGTGAGTGGCTTCATGAATCGGCGAACTTTGGTTCGAAACGCGCATTTTTAGAGAGCAAATTGGCTGGTTTTGGTG
>JBFYPU010000123.1:0-2798 GCA_041303175.1 Crocinitomicaceae bacterium
GTTCACTCCAGTGGCGATGACCATTGGACTTGAAAAAGTCCCATTTCCATTGTTTTTGATCCAAAAGATACCATTCAATCCAGGTGAACAAAACAACAGATCAGTGAATCCATCGTAATCCAAATCGTATTTCTGAATGTTGTAAACATCATTAGCAAGATTAATAAAAATGGCAGTTACTGGACCGAAAGTGCCACCACCTAAGTTTTTTACCCAGAATACTCCACTATAGAATTCAGTGCAGAAAGCGATATCTGTCAGTCCATCTCCATCAAAATCCTCAGATACAATGGAAACAATAGCATGTGGCACATTCGAAACCGCTGTGACGCCAGCAGCAAACGTTCCGTTTCCTGTGTTTTCGAAGAGAATAAATGCTTCCGCTTCTCGTGAATAGACCATCAAATCTAAATCATTGTCCAAATCAACGTCATCTATTTCAACCAATGCTGGCTGAGCGTTGGTCATAATGCTAATTACTGTTTGGCTGCTAAAGGTTCCGTCGCCATTTGATGGGAACCAACACAACTGATCATCCGATGCTGAAACAAGGATCATATCTACAAATCCATCGTTGTTTAGATCTCCATGGGCAATGTTGTTCGGTGTATGCAAGTTTCCTGAAAGCAGAATGGGAGCCGCAAAATCCCCATTTCCCAAATTTTCAATCCAATAAAATTCACTCGAATTGAGTGTAACAAAAAAGACATCTTTGTCTCCATCAGAATCGATGTCAACCAATTCCATATCCCATGGAGCGGTCAATCCAAACCCAGGCCAAAGGTTCTCCATCGCTCCAAGTTGAGCCAATGAAAGTTGATGAAAGAGGCAAAAAACAACGGTTAACGGTATCGTTTTGAAAAACGAGTTTCTCAGTAGTAGAAGAGGTGGGAAGTTGAACATAAACCGCTTTGTTTTACCGTAAAGATAAGGATTATGGACAAATAGCTGTAGGACAAAGAAATCCCCAACGCCAAAATCGCGGAGAACATCATGCGGCATGCCGATTGGGAAGTGTCATTTAGCGCGTTGGAATGAAAGTATTACTCCAATTACCCTATAATGTACTATAGAACGTTACTTAGCTTAAAAAATGTCTCTTTGAATAGAAGGGGAGATCGCTCAGATCGAATCTGACTCAATAATCTGACTCTTAGCATTCGAATTACACAACTCAACCATTCGACGAGCAATCGTTGTAGCTTCAACCGCTCGGTATTTTTTCAGCTTACCAAAGAAGAGAGGCTTCAACAATTTAAAGACAAAAAGTCCAATTTTTTCACCTAGACGTTTCTCTTCTCGATCACCAGAAATAATACTTGGACGAAGAATATAGGTATGCTCAATATTCGCATCCAATACTGCTTGTTCCATCTCTCCCTTTATTCGATTATAGGCAATTGAACTCCTGGAATCTGCTCCGATTGCTGAAATTACAGCAAACGATTTGATTCCATTTTCGCTTGCAATTCTAGCCGCAGATGCTGGGATCCCAATGTCAATTTTTCGATACAGGTCCTTGTCTGGAGTTTTCTTCTTTGTGGTGCCAATGCAACAATACACTTCATCTGCTCTAAAGTGAGGTGCTGCTTCTTCGAGGTGCAATACATCTACAATGTGTTCTTCAATTTTTGGATTTTGAATGCCACAAGCGCACCGTGAGAATAGAAGGATTCGATCGTACCGATTATCGGATAATAGTTCGGTTAGAACAAGTGAGCCTGTTAAACCGGTAGCTCCAAGAATAATTGCTGATTTGGACATGTGTAAAGTTACGGTTTATAAAAGAGTTGGTCTGTGTCGCAGTTTATTTAAATGATGGATCGATCAGCTGAACGTTTTTTTGGGTCGAGCATTGAAATCCTTACAGCCATGGCATATAGTATATGACTACGACAATCTATTATAGCTGGCGACTTCGATAGGCTCAGCCACCAGATTAGATAAACACCCCAATTGCCCTATAATTAATATTATGTTAAATAGAATTATCACATCAACAAACTAATTGTCAGACAACTAGTCATTCCCGCCACTCCTCTCTAGCAGCTAGAAGCAAAAAAAAGAACCCGAAGGTTCTTTCAAAAGTTGACGAAGAATAGACAGGACTAAAAGCCAAATCTAGACAAGCACCAATGCCAGAACACAGTCATGAACCATATAAGTATCAGTACACCTACAGCTATTAGTCCCCCTAGAATAACAATGCCCACACTGAAACCAGCGAATATTAATCCTGTAATGACGAGTCCAATATACACCACACCCAACAATAACAGTGCTAATAAGCGCCAGTCCACTCCTCCTGATCCTCTTGATTCAGCAGAAGACATTTTTTTGAAGTTCGAACCCCAGTGTCCAGTTGTTTTATTTTCGATCACGCTTGCTGCGACGAACTTCCTTGTTTTTTGCACCCGATCCGATTTAGTGTTGGCCTTTCTATCATTCTGATTCAACACTTTACGCTGATTGCTGTCAGCAACAGTTTCCATTGGAATTTCTGTATGCGCTAACAGTTGTGTTGTTTCAGTGCTCACCTGAATTGAATCAACGATTGGTTGATGACTGACCAAAATCAATTCACTTTCGATCGTTTCCGGTGAGGACGCGCCGATTGGTTCAAGACTCAACGCTTCTTTCTCTTTCACTTCCTTTTTGGATTGATACTTTTTGGTGAATCCTACGTGGAAACCTCTATTATAACGTCGTTTTTCTATTTGGTGATTTTCGCAACTTGTTGAAAATATAAAAATTGTGAGTGCTAAAAATATTTTTTTAATAAACTTAATTTTTATCCA
>JBFYPU010000124.1:0-22339 GCA_041303175.1 Crocinitomicaceae bacterium
TTTTAAAACCCTGTGGGAAATTCGTCTTTGTAGAGTTTCATCCTGTGGTTTGGATGTTCGATGACGATTTCACTAAGGTTGCGTACAATTATTTCAACGATGGACCAATCGTGGAGACGGAAACGGGGACGTATGCGGATCGCGATGCGTCAATTGAAGGTGAATACATCATGTGGAACCATAGCATGAGCGAGGTGATTTCGAGTTTGCTTCAGGCTGGATTGGAACTCCAGGATGTGCAAGAATACGATTATTCTCCCTATTCATGCTTTCGGAATGTGGAAGAGTTTGAGCCGGGAAAATTCAGAATTAAAGGTTTCGAAAACAGAATCCCAATTGTGTATAGCTTGAAAGCAAAAAAGAAGTCAATCAATAAGTTCTAGTTCAGTTGGATTTTGTTACTTGATCAGAACCGTGAACATCTCACGTTCACCAATGAATCCTTTCAAGCTGTCGCCAATTGCGATGGGACCGACTCCCGCAGGTGTTCCCGTATAAATTAAATCGCCTTTTTTCAGCGTCATAAATTTGGAAACATACGCAATTATGGCATCAATTGTAAAGATCATATCCGAGGTGATACCAGTTTGAACAAGTCTATCATTTTGGGTCATCGAGAATGTAAGATTCGCTAGATTTAGTTCGTCTACGGGAATAAATTCTTTCGAGATGGCAGCGCTTCCTTCAAACGACTTGGCAATTTCCCACGGATGTCCATTTTTTTTACAAGCTTCCTGAAGATCGCGTGCCGTAAAATCAATTCCTAGCCCAATTTCAGAATAGTATTTATGTGCAAATCGCTCTGCAATGTTTTTTCCAACGCGGTCAATTTTTACAACGAGCTCACATTCATAGTGTATGTCATTGGAAAATGATGGATAGAAAAAAGGAGTTCCGGGTCGCAAAACAGCAATATCCGGCTTCATGAAAAACATGGGTACTTGTGGTACCGCCGCATTCATTTCTTTCGCGTGATCGGCATAGTTTCGTCCAATACAAATAATTTTCATTCTACTTGAATTTATTCTTGAGTGCATCCAATTTTTGCTGAAGGAGCTCAGCTTCATTCACTTTTTCTTGTTCCTTGTTTGCTTCGCGTTCGGCTTTTACCTTGTTCATTTCTTTACGCAGGCACTCTTTTGTATAGTGAGGGAAATCGGCATCCATCATCCATCCATAGTATCCTGGCTCTGTGTCTGCCACTTCGTTGATCGTTTTACCCTTGTGCTTCCCAAAATTGTAGATGGCCTCCTGCTTTGAATTGAACGCTAAGCGTCCTGCAAAATCGAGACGTGTTGTGTCGCCGTAACGTGAAAATTCAGCCAAGAATTCAGTTGTGTTTTCAATTTCAGCGTAACGAGCAATTTGCGCATCCAATACCTCCCATGTCGCGCGTGCATCCGCCATGGCACTATGGGCATTTTCAAGATTTTTCTCACAATAAAATTTATAGGCCGCGATCAGTGTTCGCTGTTCCATTTTGTGAAATATATTTTGAACATCTATGTGCTTACGTAGGCTCAAATCGATTGTGCTTTCAGCACGTAACATTTCCTCAGCGAGTAGGGGAAGATCAAATTTATTGGAATTGTAACCTGCAAAATCGGCATCCCCTAAAAACGCTTCCAACTCAGGAAGAATTTCTTTGAAGCTTGGCGCATCCTTAACATCTTCATTCGTGATTCCATGAATGAGTGTCACATCAGCTGGAATTGGAATTTGTGGATTTACACGTCTGTGAAAATGCTCTTCTTCTCCAGTTGGTAAGATCTTAATAATAGCGATCTCCACAATTCTGTCTGTGGTTATGTTTAAGCCTGTCGCTTCAAGATCCAAAATTGCAAGAGGTCTGACGAGGGAAAGATTCATTCATTATTGTTTGTAACAAAGATACACTTCCTGAGACGGCGGCAAAAAAAAAAGTCCAGCGAACTGGACTTTAGAAATGATTTTCTTGAGTTTTATTCAGTTTTCAAACCAACATATTGGTATGGAGCATATTTTTTCTTGTTCACTGCATCTTTGATGTATTCAGGACCTTGAACAATCGCCGTCACAATCACTACATTCACACGTCCTTTGAATTTCTCATTTTTCTCAAAATAGGAAATCAAATCATACTTCATATTCTCGGCACGAATACGCGTCAAATTTTCATTTGTTTCATACGTTTTCGTAGGAACATTTGAAGCAGAAGAATAGACATTAATGGTCACATTTTCGCGGCAATTTTCAACGAGTTGTTTTTCAACTTCTTTCACAAATGTTTTGAGGTCGCCTGAATTCACACTAAGCTTGTTCTTGTTGTACTCGAAATAGTGCATGAATTCGAGATTTGGACAATTCACGACATCAACAGGTACAAGTTCGATTATGGTGTCCGCCGGTGGAAGCACAATAATGCGTTTATCAACATCAATCAAGAGCTCGCGGTAAATTTCTTGATAGTTCGTATCGCAAAGCGTTGTAAATCCATCAGTGTGAATCAACTTATCGATGCCCACATCTGTGTATTCTAAACGGTATGTTTTACACGGCTCGATGCCAGTCATAAACCTTCCATCCCGCAATCTTGGATACACGAGACGTTCAGTGGATGACTCGTCGCAGTCAATACAGACTAATTTCACTTTGATCGCGAAATCCTCAGGAATTGGTTTGTTGTCCACTGTTTTGATCAAACCTTTAAGTACAGCGATATCCTTTAAGCCCAAGTAGTCGTTATGAATTTCATAAATATCTTTTTCACCCCTACCGTCTTTTCGAAAAGAAGTCATATAGCCTTTTCTTCCGTCTAATGTAGTGGTGTAGAAAATATCATCGTTGGTGGAATTGAATGGATAGCCTAAATTTTGGCTAGGCGTCCATGTACCTCCATCCTCTAATACTGTTCGCATAATATCAAACCCACCGATACTGCGACCATCATTTGTAGCAAAATATAGTGTTCTATTATCCACAGAAATGAACGGAGCGTCTTCGTCTCCGGGTCCATTTACATTAGGACCCAAATTGATCGGATTTCCCCATTTCAGTTCTTTACCTTTACGTTCCAATAATTTCACCATGTAAATGTCACGTCCTCCATGGCCTCCTGGACGATCTGACACAAAATAGAATGTTTCTTTATCGTGCGACATCATCGAGTGGGTTTCCCAATAATTCGTATTGATGTCTTTCATCTCTAATTCTTGGATGTCTTGAAATTTCGCCAAGTAGAAGTCGGTGTAATAAATGTCTCCATTCCCTGTAGAATCTAAATACAGGTAAATTTTTCGCTCATCTGAACTGATTGCAATAGTAGCTTCATTTTGCATAGGTATACAAAATTCCAATCTTTTAGGTTCTGTCCATACAGAATCGTAATCGACATAACTTACGTATACATCTTCTGGATATTGGTTGATGCGCGGATCTTTGAATCCTTCCGTTTCATCGTTTTCCCATGGTCGGCGAGAGGTGAAATAAAGTGCTGATCCGTCCAATGAAATAACCGGACTGTATTCTGGAAAATTTGTATTGATTGGTGCATCTATATTTTTTAGGTACACTTTCACCGGACTTCCCATCTGCTTTTTCGCTTCAACGCATTGAACCAAACGAACGTCAGTAACGGGTAGCAATTCCGATTTCTTGTTTGAAACGTTCTTAAACATCTCATAATGAGTTGCCGCTTTATCAATTTCTTCATTTAAGTGATAGCACGTCGCGAGATGAAAGAGTGCATCTGTAGGCGCACTTCGCTCTTTCGGTGAATACATGTCGTAATTCGGGTCGGTATCAACGATAGCTTTTTCAAGGTAGGGGATGGCTTGAACGTAGTCTTTTCGTATATCGATACAAAGAAATCCTTTACGATAGTTGTAGTTTGGACTTTCTGGATCAAGTTGTAACAAGCGATCAACCAAGATTTCAGCGAAAAATGAATAACCTTCTTGTGTGAAATTTGATGTTTGCATCACAAGTTGGTTTTGATTTCCGGAAGATGCCATTTGCCGAACCTCAGCCTCTGTTAATTCATTTTGAGCATTTACAAAATGACAACCGACAGTTAGAAGTAGTAAGAGTAGTATATTAGAAATCCGCTTCATATTGAGCTCAAATTAAGTCCATTAATAGAGTCACTTACGAATTTATTGTCACAATGTTACATATACTGAATAAATAGATTAAATACCATTCAAGCTATAGCCGCTTATCCACGTTCCATTTTTCTAACTACAATCACTAACTATTCGACAATTCTAAACTCCGTGCGACGATTCAATTGGTGCTCTTCTTCTGAGCAATCAGAGACTTTTTTACCCTCACATTCGCAACCGTTCAACAATTTAGATTCGCCATAACCTTTGCCATAAATACGCTCCGGTTTTGTAATTCGTTGCTTGATGTATTCAGCAGATGAAATTGCACGTCGACTTGAAAGTTTCATGTTGTACGCTTTGGATGCGCGACAATCTGTGTGCGAGCCCAATTCAATTTTCATCTCTGGATTCTCGTTCATAATTTTCACGATTTTATCCAATTCGATTGCTGCGTCGGGACGAATATCCGCTTTGTCAAGATCGAAATAAATTGGATTAAGTTTCAACGTAACAGTCAAGTCTGTTCCTGCTTCCGCCTTCAAGAGTACATACTCCAATGCAATGTTTCCGTTCAATCCTAAAATGGTATCGAAGACAAACGTTTGTGTCAGAAATCCTTTTTTCGAAATCTGGAATTCATAATGAACCTTATCACCGAATTTACTAGTTGCTAGTAGATCACTCTTCGTGATTCCCGCAAGATCCGTTGTGTAAACCGTAGGAGTAACTGCCGATGGCACTAGTTCAATTTTCGCCCCTTCAATTGGTTTCATATCTTCTTGGCCAACAACTGCAATCGTTAAACGGTAATCACCAATGTATTGATTTCGTTCGAGTTCTTCGTTGAGTTGATCACACGCGGTTGAGATCGTTTCTTCGTTGATCAAAGTTCCATTCTGATCAAAGTACTGGATTGTGTAATCTTTGCATCGCTCCAGAACACTGAAGTAGCCACCATTCTTGATGCGTAAATCTGCTTCTCTTGAGTTTGTGTTTTCGCATGTAGGGCAGAGTAGTTTAACCTTCATGTCACTTGGAATCGGTTCATTATTTACTGAGATAAATGATCCTCTCAAGGTGCTAAATGGGTAGTTTCCAAGGTAATCGTTTTGAATTTCATAGATGTCTTTTTCGCCATATCCACCTTTTCTAAATGACGTGAGGTAGCCACGAAGCCCATCGATAGTTGTCGTGTAGAATAAATCGTCACCAGTAGAATTGATGGGTGCTCCTAAATTAACTGGATCAGACCATGTACCTTCTTCATCTCTGAATGAGACAAAAATATCGAAGCCACCCATACTTTTTGCACCGTTACTTCCGAAGTATAAGGTTTTATTGTTTACATCGATATAGGGCGAATCTTCATCGTTAGGCGTATTGATTGTTGGCCCCATGTTCTGAGCCTTACTCCATTCTCCACTTGGAAGTCGAACAATTCGATAGATATCTCGACCTCCGTAGCCTCCAGGACGATCTGAAACGAAATACATGGTTTGACCATCAGGAGTCATCGTGCAATGCGTTTCCCAAAATTTGGTATTCACATCGGTGTATGCCAGCGCACCCAATTCAGCAAATTTATTTCCTGTGAAATCCGAGAAATAAATGTCACCCCCACCAGTAGCGTCTTTATAGACATAGATTTGTTTTTCATCTGAGCTCACAGCAATCGTTGCTTCGTTGAATTCGTTGTTACAGAAATCTAGCTTTTCTGGAGAAGTCCATTCCCCGTCAAAATCCAAATAGCTCACAAAAATGTCTTCGGGAAATTGATTTAGTTGTGGATCTTTGAATTCATCTGAACTAAAGTCTTCCCATTGACGGCGCGAGGTGAAGTACAATGAATTTCCATCCAAAGATATCACAGGAGAATATTCTGCAGTTGACGTATTTACAACACCCCCAATGTTTTTGACAATGGCTGTTTTTGGATTTGCAAGGGCGTAATCTGCAATATCACATTGAAGTAAGCCCAATTTGGATTTCCCCACTAATTCAGACTTACTCGCCGATTTTTCAATAAATAAGTTATAGTGTTCACGAGCTTTACCAATTTGTTCATCTAGGTGGTAGCACTGTGCAAGATGGTAGAAAGCATCAATTGCGGCGCTTTCCTCACGATGCGAGTACATGTCATAATTCTTGTCTGTATCACGAATCGCGATTTGTAAATGGCGCATTCCTGCGATGAAATCCTTTCGAGCCGCAAGTACTAGATACCCTTTTCTATAATTGTAATTTGAACTTTCAGGCTTGAGCGTTAGTAATTTATCCACTACAATTTCCGCGTGAAATAGAAAATTATCTTGCATCATTTGAGAGCATGCAATCACCAATTCTTGCTCTGTGGCACGATTGACCATTTGTCTCACTTCAAATTCAGACATTTGCCCGATTGCGCCCAATGGCATCAAGAAAATCAGTAGGTTAAAAATTGAACTACGCATAACACCTTTCTATTTATTAAAATTCTCGTTTTGGATCAAACTGTTCCAAGTAATCGGCAACTCGACGCACAAATTGTCCACCAAGTGCACCATCAACCACACGGTGATCATAGGAGTGTGAGAGATACATTTTGTGACGAATTCCAATAAAATCTCCATCTGGAGTTTCAATTACTGCAGGTACTTTTCTGATCGCCCCCAAGGCAAGAATCGCGACTTGAGGTTGATTTATGATTGGCGTTCCCATCACATTTCCAAACGTACCAACGTTTGTGATGGTATAGGTACCACCTTGAATATCTTCTGGCTTCAATTTATTGGTGCGCGCGTTGTTCGCTAATTCATTCACGGCTTTTGTTAATCCTGTTAGGTTTAATCGATCCGCTTGTTTGATCACGGGTACAATCAAATTTCCAGAAGGAAGCGCGGTAGCCATGCCAATATTAATGTCTTTGCGTTTGATAATGGTGTTCCCAGAAACGGACACATTCACCATAGGGAAATCTTTGATCGCTTTAACCACTGCTTCCATGATGATCGGGGTGAAGGTAATGTTCTCACCTTCACGATCCGCAAAACTCTTTTTCACTTTATTTCTCCAATTCACAATTTCAGTCATGTCTGCTTCGACATAACTTGTAACATGCGGAGAAACGTGAACCGACATCACCATGTGATCTGCAATCAGCTTGCGCATTCGATCCATTTCAATGATTTCATCACCAGGATTTGGAACGACGGACATAGGTTTTATCTGCGAGAGGAATCCAGCTTCTGTTGCAGGAGCGAGAGCAGGTGTAACAACACCCACAGGAGCGCTTACGGCAACTTGTTGAGGAGCAATATCTTGCGTCGGAGTATTCGAGACACGGCCGCCATCTATGTATGCTAAAATATCTTTTTTCGTGACGCGTCCCGATTGACCAGATCCGCCAATTAATTCAAGCTCATTGAGCGTGATTCCTTCTTGTGAAGCAATGCTTCGAACCAGTGGTGAATAGAATTTACCTGTTGGTCCAGTTTTACCAACACCGATTGAATTTCCATTGCCATTTTCCGAAACAGCTGTAATCGAGGTAACAATTTCTGCTGCAATTGTTTCAACAGGTTTAACTGCTTCCATTGCTGGCGCTGCGGCTCCACCATCTGTTGAAATGATTGCAATGACATCACCAACTTGCGCTACTTGATCCTTTTCAAACAATCGCTGAATCAACACACCTTCTGCCTCAGAAGGAAGTTCGTTGTCCACTTTGTCCGTTGCCACCTCAACTAGGGGTTCGTCCATGTTTACTGTGTCTCCAACGTTTTTTAACCAATTTGTGATTGTCGCTTCTGTAACACTTTCTCCCATTTTCGGAAGTCTGATTTCGATCTGAGCCATATAATTAAATGATCTTGTTCCTTGTTTTAATACGGCAACAAAATTAAGGTATTTTTCGGTTTTATCAAACCTTTAAAATGTCCAGTTTTTGCCAAGATTTTAGAATGATGGCGAAGTCCTTTCGCATGGAGTAATCTCTAGCGTACAGTAAATTAAGTTTTTCTCGAATCACATCTGAGTTTGAATCAATGGCTTCACTAGGCGAGATCAATCCTTCTTTCATTTTTGGAAGACGAACATCTGTTTTCATTTCCGTGTCCGTATACCCAACAAAGGTCAATTTTCCCGAAATGATACGAATTAAATTGACAACATAATTTCGTTTTTTGGAGAAAAGGAAGATGCTTATTGGCAGTGAGAGTAGGATTAAAAGCGACATTGATACATCAAAAAGTCGTTTCTTCCGCACGTTTTCAGTGCTACTCAATGCATTGATATTCAAAATATATAAATCACCTGCCGTATCGATGGAATTGCTGCCAATCAACACGTTTCCATCTCTTGGTGCGATTTTGAAGTCGTGATCATTGGATTTCCAATCGCCCATGCGCTGAATGATTTCACCATAGGAGACATCGTTAGCCGAAAAAATAATTTCACTCAAACGCGGCAATTTTTCTTGACCTGTTTCTACGCGGTAAATTTCCCCAAGATTTGAATGCGTTTGGGTAAGAAGAAATTTGATGCGCTCAAATTCTTCTCCATGCGCCACTACAGCGAAGGATCGTTTGCCCGTTTTGAATAGTTTGAATCGCTTCCCAAACGCGAAGTGCAGAAAAAGGCGTGATACCAAGAAATAAATCAAGGTCCAAAGCGCGCCCATAAAAATGAAGAGGCGTGAAAATTGATAGGCTTTTGGCAAAATAGCATACGCTACAAGAATGATGAGTGTGGCAATGATGACACTTTTGACATATTTCAAAAGACGCGTTGGGAAATCGTAGCCGCCATTGAAGTAGCTCGTCGCAATCCATGCAAAGGCATAAATCGGAATCGAATATTTGATCAACTCTTCGGGAAACTCGATGTGCGACATTTTCCAATAGTTCGTCAAGGCAAACAGTCCCGTCGTTACGTAGATGAAATCGACCAATGGGAAAAATAACCGCCGAACCAACCGACTGATCACGGCCATGAATGCTCTTAGGTAGATGGCAGAATTGATCAGGAAAGAGAACAGTCCGGCTTGCTTGCCTGCAAAGTGCTTTCGAGCAAAAATGACCATGGCTTTATAGAAAACAAAGACATAATTCACCGAACTTTTCTTTGTGCTCTCGCCTTTGTAGTGAATGATACTCGTTTCAGGAAAGTAATAATTGTCGTAACCACCTTTTTGAATGCGGTAGGAGAGGTCGATGTCTTCGCCGTACATGAAATAGTCTTCATCTAGCAGGCCAACTTTTTCCAATGCCGCTTTCCGCATGAGCATAAATGCACCGCTCAACACATCAATCACGCTGGTTTGTTTTTCGTCGATATGACCAAGGTGATACTGTCCAAACCGCTTCGATTTTGGGAAGAGCTTCGACAACCCAAAAATTTTGTAAAACGCCACCATGGGTTTTGGCAAACCGCGCTTGGATTCAGGCAAGAAATTTCCTTTTCCATCAATCATGTGTACGCCCAATCCACCTGCATTTGGGTGCGCATTCATGAAGTCAACCACTTTTTGGAAGGTGTCTTCGGCAACAACCGTATCAGGATTGAGTAGTAGAACATATTCGCCTTTTGCGATTGCAATAGCTTGGTTATTCGCCTTCGAAAAACCCGCATTTTCTTTGTTTGCAATAAGCGTGTAGTCCGGATATTTCTCCCGAATCATGCCTAGTGAACCGTCCACGGAATTGTTGTCGACAATCAACACTTCTACTTCAAACATTGTCTTCGATCGCTGCACAGAATGGAGGCATTGATCTAAGAAATGTTCAACATTGTAATTGACAATAACGACGCTTAACCGATATGTAGAAGTTTCACTCAAAGGCACTATTTAACAGCGATACAGGAAATTTCAATGTTCACATCTTTCGGAAGACGGGAAACTTGAACCGTTTCTCTCGCAGGCGGTTCTGAACGGAAATAGGAACCATATATTTTGTTTACCGCATCAAAATCTTCCAGATCTTTTAAGAAAATACTGCATTTCACGATGTTTTCGACCGACATTTCTGCTTCATTCACGAGTGCTAAAATATTTTTCATCACTTGATGCGTCGCATTTTCAATGGAATCAGAAACGAGCGAACCACTGACAGGGTCTAGTGGAATCTGCCCTGAGACGTATAACGTATCGTTCACCAAAATGGCTTGACTGTAGGGTCCAATCGGCGCTGGAGCCCCTGGAATTTGTATAACCTTTTTCAACTGCGTAATTTTGTACAAGTTTACTAAATATATACTTCTTGCAGCGAATACTCTTATTAGACAATTTTGACTCGTTCACATACAACTTGGCGCATTACATTCGAAATTTGAATGTTGAGGTGCACGTGGTGCGGAATAATGTCACCGTTCAGGATGTTTTTCAGTACGATAAAATAGTACTCTCGCCAGGGCCTGGACTTCCTAATGAGGCAGGAAATATGATGGGCCTAATCCAAAAAATTGACGGAAAAATTCCAGTACTCGGCGTGTGTCTTGGAATGCAAGCAATCGCTATACATCTCGGTGGCGAATTGTATAATTTGAACGATGTCAAACATGGGGTGCAAGAAAGCGTAACCGTAAAAAGTTCTTCCTTGTTTAAACGTGTGCCTGAACGGATCGACGTTGGATTGTACCATAGTTGGGCCGTTCGAGAAAATGTAGCATACGAAGTAACGGCAACTTCTGACTCAACAGTTGTGATGGCCATTCAAAATGAAGAGCGAAAACTTTACGGTGTGCAATTCCATCCAGAATCAATCATGACACCGAACGGGTATAGGATATTAGAAAATTTCGTGAGTTTACCCTAAGGTTTACTCAGACATACAACCTTCGTAGATTTTATCCCAGTAGGCATCAACCTTCTCCTTGTTGGCACTCTCATTCTCCAACGTCTTGTTGTAATCTTGCGCTTTTGGGAAAGATTCCATCGTGGTTTTGAGGTAGCAGTCACAGTCAAAGACTTCAGCGTCGCATTTATCTTTTACAATTTGCTTGCGTTCATCGTTCCATTCGTCTGGGTCTCCAGCACATGATGCAACAACGAGTGAGATTGATAGAAAGGAAAATAGTATATATTTCATTTTGGTATGATTTTTTCTTTTTTCTTTGTAAGAACAATTATAATTAAAAATAACGATATGAAAAACTTGGGAATCCTCTTTATCTGTTTTATTGGTTTGGCGTTTACATCTGTGCACGCTCAGAAGAGAACGGTTGCTGGAGTAACATTTGATGCGAAGGCTACGATTAACGGAAAAGCGTGTTTATATAATGGATCGGGTTTGCGTGAGAAATATACCTTCGATTTATATGTTGCCGCACTTTACTTGACACGCCCTTCAATGGATGCGAATAAAGTCATTACTGACAATGAGGAAATGGGAATTCACTTAGAATTAGTGTCGAATAAAGTGACTCGCGATAAGTTCAAGGAAACAGTGAAAGAAGGGTTTACCAATGCGAGTCATGGTAAAGCAACCGAAGCTGAGATTGCAAAATTCATGGGATTCTTCTCTGGAGAATTCAAAGATGGTGACAAAATTCACATCGATTACATTCCTGGAAAAGGAGTAGTTGCAAAGAAAAATGGTACTACGCTTGGAACAGTTCCTGGATTGGAGTTCAAAAAAGCATTGTTCTCTATTTGGTTGGGTAATAAACCTGCGGATGCCGCGCTTAAAAAAGGATTGTTAGGAAAAGTTTAAACTAATCATCCTTTAGCATAGAAATTGAGGGCTGTCTGAAGAGGATGGCCCTTATTTTTTGGGTAAACTAAAATTTGTTTAATATCAAGATGTTTGCGTTAAACAAAATTAGTACCTTTGACCATGAAAATTTCAATCCTTCTTTTTGTACTCGCGCTGACAAGCGGAGTTTTTGCCCAAACGGGTGTCGTGAAAGGTCGTGTATTCAATACTGCGAACAACACCGCTATCGAGTTTGCTAAAATTCAGGTAATAGGCTTGCAAAAGGGCGCTTTTTCTGATGATTTGGGTGAATTCCTAATCGAAAATCTTGATCCAGGAGTGTACTCATTTCAAGCAACAGCTGACGGTTTTGAACCACTGGCGATAAACGACATCACGGTAACGAATGCGCGCTCCGTTGAACTCAATTTCGCCTTGACTGCCGAGCGCGTTAAGGAGGAAGAAAACGTGACTGTAATTGCGAATCCATTTGTTCAAATTAAGGAATCGCCTGTGTCGCTCAAGACGTTGAATGCAACGGAAATAGAACGACTTCCTGGAGCCAACCGTGATGCGAGTCGCGTGTTGCAAGCGCTTCCAGGTGTGGCTTCGCCAGCATCGTTCAGAAATGACATTATCATTCGAGGGGGAGCGCCGGGCGAGAATAAATTCTATTTGGATGGAATCGAAGTACCGAACATCAATCACTTTGCGACGCAAGGAAGTAGTGGTGGGCCTGTAGGTTTGTTGAACATCAATTTTATCCGCGAAATCGATTTTTATTCAGGAGCATTTCCAGCCAATTATGCAAACGGTTTGAGTTCTGTGATTTCCTTCAAACAAAAAGATGGTAACAAGGATGCTCTTTTGGCAAATATTGCAGTGGGTTCAAGTGATATTGCCCTCACGTTAGATGGACCAATCGGTAAAAAAGCCGATTTCATCTTTTCTGTTCGAAGATCGTACTTACAGTTGTTATTTGCAGCCTTGAAATTGCCTTTTCTTCCGACTTATAATGACTCTCAGTTCAAAGTCAACTATGAAATCAACAAGAAAAACAAAATCACTGTTATTGGTTTAGGAGCGTTCGATGACTTCGTGTTGAATGAAAAAGCAAATGACGGCGTAACAGACTTAGATCAGCGTGAATTGAATGAATTCTTTCTAGGCAATATTCCCACGCAGGATCAGTGGAACTATACCATTGGTGTGAATTATCTACATTATGGAGAGAATGGATTTCAGCGGGTGATTTTAAGTAGAAACATGCTGAAAAATCGATCTAAAAAGTACTTCAATAACATTGAAACAGACGCGAATCGTTTGTTGGACTATGAATCCTTTGAGGCAGAAAACAAATTGCGATTCGAGAATACATGGATTAAAAATGGTTACCGAATTACGTCAGGTCTAGGGTATGAATACGCTCGTTATTACAATTCGACCTTTAATAAAGTATCCGTCGGCGGCAACACGGTCGTGATTGACTACGAATCAAACCTCTTTTTGAGCAAAGCATCGGGATTTGTTCAAGCAAGTAAGTCCTTTTTTGAGCAAAAATTGGACGTAAGTGCTGGACTGCGAACGGATGTATCAACCTATTCCCTCAGTCTTGCCAACCCATTGAATCAATTGTCGCCTATGCTTTCAGTGAGCTACCGCATCAATTCTCAATGGGCGTTGAGTGGGAATATTGCTCGTTTCCATCAATTGCCTGCCTACACGGTGCTTGGATTCAGAGATCAATCGGGTAATCTGGTGAACAAAGACAACGATTTGAAATACATTCGTGCGGATCATTTTGTGGCTGGCGCGTCATATTTGTCGGAGTTCAAGGCGAAATTTTCAATCGAAGGATTCTGGAAAAATTACAGCAATTATCCATTTTCCATCACGGATTCCATTTCATTGGCAAACGTAGGATCCGATTTTGGGATTGTAGGAAATGAAGAAGTAAGCTCTACCTCTGAGGGGCGTGCATACGGTTTGGAGTTCTTGTATCAACAAAAATTGGTAAAAGGATTCTACGGAATTTTGGCTTATACTTTGGTGAATTCTGAATTCTTGACCAAGGATGGAATGTATGCACCTTCATCTTGGGACAGCAAGCACATCGTATCGTTAACGGCTGGAAAACGCTTCAAAAAAGGCTGGGAAGTTGGGTTTAGATGGTTGTTCTCCGGTGGTGCGCCGTTTACACCGATTGATATTGCGACGTCATCCATTAAACAAGTTTGGGACGTGAACGGACAAGGTGTTTTGGACTACAATCAACTGAATCAAGCGAGAGGAACAGATTATCATCAATTGAATATCCGTGTAGACAAACGCTTCGATTTGAAAAAAATGTCACTTCAGTTCTACCTTGACATTCAAAATGCGTATGCTTACAAAACATCTCTAGCTCCCATCTTATTATTGGTGAAAGACGAGAATGGAAATCCATTGACAGATCCGAATGATCCAACGCGCTACCAAACGAAATTGGTGGAGAATACGTCAGGCATTTTACAACCGTCGATCGGAATTATCTTTGAGTTTAAAGTGAGAACACAAAAAGACGATGTAGTAGCTGAGTAGCCCTTAAATAAAATCAAAGTCTACCCGTCGATTGCGTTGTTTCCCTTCTGGGCTGTTATTTGAGTCGATGGGATCTCGCTCACCTTTGAATTCAATGACCAAACGATCTGCTCGAATCCCGCGTTTCACGAAGTAGTCTGTGATCGCACGAGCGCGATTCATCGATAAGCTATCGTTGTATGCCAAGGAACCGTCGGAGTCCGTGTGTCCTGTTACTTTTACGCGCAAATCGGAGTGACCCTTAACAACCTTAATCAAACCGTCTAAGAACTCATTGTGCTCTGGTCGAATTTCAAATTTATCGTAATCAAAATAGATTGGTTCAAACGCGAAATTGTCACGCTCTTTCCGACGGATTTCAGGTGCATTTAAGCCCTCAGCATAGTCTTGTTTGAATTGGTCAAACCACAGCTGACTCGTTGCAGCTTCAGTTGTTTGGGAGAGCGTAAAATCCATACGGTAGAGGATGAGGTCACCCATCACATTTCTGCAATCGGTGCTTACATATTCTCCGGTCATGTAGCCAGTTAGTGGGTTATAGGTCAAATTTGTGGAGAATCGACACCATTTGACCCGTGAAGATTGGGAACTTTTGGTTTCAGCAATTTGTTGGATCTCCAGTTGATCGCCGTTCATATCCCCATCCAGTTTTTTTACCGAGAAATTGGGTGAATCAAACATTTCTTCGCGACTAAACCCCGAAATGTGACCCTCTTCTAGTTTGAAGTCAAAATAAACCAAAATCGCGTCCTTCATAGACGTTCCTTTGCGCATCATAACGCCTTGCCAAGTGCCATTTGGATTAAAGTCCTGAGCAACGAGAGGAAGTGAAAGAAAAAGCACGAAAACGAGTAAAATGGACTTCATAGAATTAACTGAGTGTACATAACTATACTAGAGAATTCAAATAATGTTCCAAAATGAAGGGATTGAAAAAAAAAACACTACAAATCTGGAAATTGTGCGCGGATTAAAGTTGGTTGGAAGGAAGAGGAATAAAAAGGTATACTAGAGCCGATTTAGCTATTAACAATTTTCACCGAAAAGTGTTAATAAGTTCGCCTTTTCAATTAACCAATCACCTTGATTAACGTCCTTAGATCGCTATCTTTGTTCGTTCTTGAATTGGGCACTCCCAAAACGAAATTAGACTATGAGCGAAGAAAATAAAAATGAAGATTACGCAGCGGATAATATCCAGGTACTAGAAGGTTTAGAGGCGGTTAGAAAGCGTCCTGCGATGTACATTGGTGATATCGGCGTAAAAGGATTACACCACTTAGTTTATGAAGTAGTAGATAACTCGATTGATGAGGCTTTGGCTGGACATTGTGACACGATAGACGTGATCATCCACCCGAACGAGTCCATCACGGTAAGAGATAATGGCCGAGGAATTCCAACAGCGATCCACACAAAAGAAAAACGTTCGGCATTGGAAGTTGTAATGACGGTTCTTCACGCTGGAGGTAAATTTGATAAAGACACGTACAAGGTTTCTGGTGGACTCCACGGCGTTGGAGTTTCATGTGTGAATGCACTTTCAAAAGATTTAAAAGTGACGGTTCACCGTGATGGAAAGATCTTTGAGCAAGAGTATAAAATTGGAAAACCGCAATACGATGTGCGGGAAATTGGCACAACGGATGTTACGGGTACCTATGTTACCTTCTCGCCAGATGACACCATTTTTGAACAAACAATCTACAATTACGATACGATTGCCGCAAGAATGCGTGAGTTGGCCTTTTTGAATAAAGGAATTCGCATTACCTTAATGGACGAGCGTCATCCAGATGATGAAGGGAACTTCCCGAAAGAATTGTTCTATTCTGAAGGTGGTTTGCGCGAATTTGCAGCTTATTTGGATCGAAACAGAGAAGCGCTCATTCCAGATGTGATCTACTTCGAAGGAGAGAAAGATGGCATTCCAGTGGAAGTTGCCTTGACGTACAATACTTCTTATACTGAAAACATTCAAGCGTATGTGAACAACATCAACACGCACGAAGGAGGAACGCACCTATCAGGATTTCGTCGTGGATTGACAAATACCTTGAAGAAGTATGCAACGGATTCAGGGATCTTGGCGCGTGAAAAAGTGGAAATTGAAGGCGATGACTTCCGGGAAGGATTGACGGCTGTAGTTTCTGTGAAAGTACAAGAACCGCAATTTGAGGGTCAAACGAAAACCAAACTGGGTAACCGAGAGGTAACAGCTCCTGTGAGTCAAGGTGTTTCTGAGATGCTAGCAACGTATTTGGAAGAACATCCGAATGAGGCGAAAATGATCGTCCTGAAAGTTGTATTGGCAGCGAAAGCGCGTCATGCAGCGCGTAAAGCACGAGAAATGGTGCAGCGCAAAAGCGTTATGACGGGCTCAGGACTTCCTGGTAAGTTAGCGGATTGCTCATCAAGTGATCCAGCAGAATGCGAAATTTATCTCGTTGAGGGAGATTCCGCGGGCGGAACGGCAAAGCAAGGGCGTGACAGAATGTTCCAAGCGATTATGCCACTTCGTGGTAAGATTTTGAACGTTGAAAAAGCGATGCAGCACAAGATCTTTGAAAACGAAGAGATCAAAAACATATACACAGCATTGGGTGTGCGTGTAGGTACTGAAGAGGATCAACGAGCGTTGAATACGGAAAAATTGCGCTACCACAAGGTGATCATCATGTGTGATGCCGATGTCGACGGTTCGCACATCGAAACATTGATTCTTACGTTCTTCTTCCGCTACATGAAGGAATTGATTGAGCATGGCTACATCTATATTGCTACACCGCCACTGTACCAAGTTAAAAAAGGTACGAAGTCGGAATATGCGTGGGATGATATTCAACGCGATCGAATGATTCAACAAATGAAAGGCTCGGGAACAGAATCTTCTGTGAATGTACAACGCTACAAAGGTCTTGGGGAGATGAATGCGGAGCAATTGTGGGAAACTACGATGAACCCAGAATTTAGAACCTTACGCCAAGTAACCATTGACAATGCAGCAGAGTGTGACCAAATTTTCTCTATGCTAATGGGGGATGAGGTGCCACCAAGACGTGAGTTCATTGAGAAAAACGCAAAATACGCTAAAATCGATATTTGATCGATGTGAAGGATATAATGCAAGCCCGAATTCTTGAAAGAATTCGGGCTTTTTGTTGCATTACTGTCGACTTGCTAGAAATTCAATGTTTTTACTGGGTAATATTTACTAGCTTCACTCATCCAAACCTCCGCCCCAGCGTAAGATGGCAGCGGCAAGCTAATCCAGCGTTGCAGGGAAGTGGTTGCCCTGATTCTTGATGAAGGCAACACGCTGAGTTCGCACGATGGATGCGTAGCCCTATAATCTGGAGCTGGCACGGGGTGATGAAGTTGGCGCAATCGGATCAGATTACATTCGACTTTGATATTCCTAACAGCCAAGCACTTATGACTGAATCCATTTTTGGGTCAAAATTTTCCATTGAAATTGTCTAAAAGCTCCGTAAATTAGCCGAAACTCTAAAAGACAATTATGAAAAAACTTTACGCTTTTTTGCTTGCTTTTGCTTGCCTTCTCGGCTTTCAAAGTAATGCTCAAACCTATTCTGCTTGGGCAACAGCAAATTCGAACGGCACTGTTTACGATACTATTTTTAACTACGGCGAGCAGATTCAATTTACCTTTAATGGATTGCCTCTAGGTGGATTTAATAACGCTCGTTTGATGGTCTATTTTGAAGGAGATTTTGGTGATCAATCAGAGTATTTTGATGTGTATGATCAAACTGTTACCACTTTGATTGGTTCTTCAACAAATACCAGTCAGGGAGATTGTGCTCCAGAAGACTCGTCGCTTATTTCGTTTCCAGCTGCGAATTTAGACACGTGGCAAACCGCTGGGTCTTGGTCCGTCATGCTAGTGCCAACAACGAATGTTGACTTTTTCTGCAGTGTGGTTCGAGCGCGCGTTCGCTTGGAATACGATTATTGTGCAGCTGGAACGCCTGTGCAATTCGCTTCAATTATTCCTGACACAAATTTTGTCTGTAGCCACAACTCAGCATCCTTTACTGTTTTGCCAAGTGGTGGAACAATTTCAGGCCCTGGTTTGACAGGTTTGACATTTGATCCTACTGGACTTGCAGCGGGTGTCTATACGTTTAACTACACAGGAACAGATGGAATTGGTTGTACAACAAGTGCTTCAACAACTATCACCATTGGAACTTCGCCAGGTGCCCAATCCTATTTGGTGTGCGAAGGTGGAGATTCTCCGATTCTTGGTGGGCTCAATACTGAGTATGCATATGCTCAAGATGTTGATTTTACCATGCCAATTGATACGGCAATCGCATACGTTTATGGACCAGTTACGCAAAGTCCAACTGTGATTTATTCATCGTTGTTTGCACGTACGGGAACATTCACAATCGATACAATTACAAACGACAATCTTGTTCTTGTTGATCACGACTTTATTACAGGAGATGACAGAGGTGGTGTTGCGATCACAGATTCTTCAATCTACTTTGTAGGTGACAATGGAACTGTTCGTTACGATTTGAATCTCACGGCACCGAGTTCTACTTTGCCAGTGATGGACGGACTTTTTTCTGACCTCGCTGCGCGAAAAATCTGGACGCTCTACAATTCCGTTTCTGCTTCGCTTCCAGCTGCTTTCTCTGGACCATTTACGGTGGATGCGTTTGCAGAATTGAATGGAGACCTTGGATTAACAGGTACAAATATTCCACTGAGCCAACCGGTACTTATGGGAGCAGGAGTTAGCCAAAGCGGAATTTTCTCGGGATATGGAAAATTGGGACTGTTCAACGGTCAAAATTTCTATGTGGTAGATGTGGCTTCTGGTGTTGTTGATTCTATAGGTCAATTTACAATGAACCTATACGGTTCTGAAAACTGGTCCGATTGGGGGAACCTTGGATTTGATGGTATTGATTACATCGCGTATTATAGAGATTGGACAAACAATCAAATTGTAGGCCACAACCTTTCCACGAATGTTATTGAAGTTGTTTCTCAATTCCCAGGATTTTCTGATATGGCAACATTCACTTACCACCCAGACAATGATCGTTTGTATTTCCATTATGAAGGTTCAGGTAACTTCGGAGGTTCTTCTGAAACAGCTGGATTTGTGGATGCTTCCTCAACGATCGTCTTGAATCCTGATGGTCAACGAGTTGGTTGTCCTGCTGAAATTGAATTTACCTTCAATACACTGGATTTTGGTCCAGATACAACAATCTGTCAAGTTGACGCTCCTTATGTGATCGAGCCAGGAACAGGTTACCAATCGTATACTTGGAATGGAGTGAACAATAACTGGAACGTATATGCGGTAGCTTCAACACAAACAGTAGTGGGTGAGGTTGTTGATGCTTCAAGCTGTGTCTTGACTGATGTCATTACTGTAACGGTTGAAAGTTGTGCGAGTATCGATGAATTGGGTGAAGGTGCTTTTGCGATCTATCCGAATCCGAACAACGGTCTTTTTAACATTGAGTTTGCTAAAGCGGTTGAAGGAGTATCGGTTCAAGTAATTGATACAAAAGGTAGAATCTGCCATACAGAAACGTTCAACGGTACACTTCAAGCTGCACAAATTCAAACAGCAAATCTTGAAGAAGGAATCTACTTTGTTATGGTTACCGTAAATGAGTTGACAAGTCAATCTACAATTGTTGTTCAATAGAAAGTAACACAATCGAATATCGAATTCAGTTCGATAGAAAAGCCCTGACAAATTCTGTCGGGGCTTTTGTTTTTATCGAAATTGTTAAAAGGGTTAGTACATCAATGAATGAGGATCCGTTAAATTCCTAAAGAGTAGTTTTTTGGCAATTGCTGTCCGCCCCATTCAACAACCGTGAATCCTTTTCGTGTTTTCTCCAATTTACTTAAATCCTGAATTGGAAATTCGATTGTTTCGTCCAATCCTTGGAAAACCATGGTTACACGAATGATCGTTTCGGGAGTAGGCGAGATGCTTAATTGCGCCTGTTCCAAGTAATCATCTCCTGCAAAATGGATCAAATTGAAGGCGTTCTTTTCCAAAATGGGCAACCAAAAAATGATGAACTCATTTGATTCCTTTGCATTCAAACCCAATCGCGCCAATTTATCTTCTAAGAATGGAACGGTTTGCTCCTTCGAAACAACGAAACCGTCCTCAATTCCCAAGGGCTTTCTCGGTTCACCTTCCCAATAAAGGGCGTAGTATTCTTTCTTGTTTTTGTCCATCAAAGTGCCATCAGGAAAGGCAGTGATGTTCCAACCTTCATTAGGCAATTTTGGATAAGTTGTTGTGATTGTTCCGGCATAGTCCAATTTAACCTGCACATCCATTGTATCTGTTGGATAGAGATAAATGATAGGCTTTAGAAGTTCCACTTGCCCTTGCAGGGAAACGTGAGCGACGAAGGAAACCTGATCACCCGCTTTGAGTGGAAAATCTATATTGCATGTTTGCATGCCGACATATGAGATGATCAATTTTTGCGCGCCACTTGGAATGTTGTTCAATTTAAATTTCCCGTTTTCGTCTGAATAAGCGCCAAGATTCGAACCTTGAAGTTGTATGGTAGCCAAAACAACTGGTTCATCGTTTTCATCGAGTAGTTCTCCCGATATCGAGCATTGATCGCCCCCTTCGTTTACAAGCGTGCGCTCATCGATTTCTATTGGACCAGAGGTCGCTAATAGTTGATCATCTTGATCCTCCACGTTTTTTAAGACCGAGCATGATGCAAGTGAAAGTAGTAGTAATAATAAGGATAAGAAAGCGGAAAATTTCATACTCGTTTTATTTTGTTAGATGCGTTAAATTAGAAATATCCATAAGAATTCAATCGGAAAAATGAATCAAATCAACTTAATGCAATCAGGACCGCTGGTGAATGGCTTCGTACTTCAAGTAGGACCGATTGGTACGAAAAGTAGTCGGCTCACATAGCGCGAATTTGTTAACTGTTTTAAGTGTTGCGATAAAAAATCTTTACAATTTTTTAACTTTTGGTAAAAAGTACTATATTAGTGCCAACATTCATTCATGACATACTAATATGTCATTAAAAAATTGTTTAAATGGATAAATTACTACTCATCATTACATTATCCTTTTTTGGATTCACTGGACTTGCCCAGGACATAACGATAACAGGTACCGTCACAAGCGAAAAGAGTGAAGTGATGCCTTTCGTATCAGTTTCTGTTAAAGGAAAAAATACAGGTGTTAAAACAGACTTTGATGGAATCTATTCGATAACAGTGAAAGACACAGTAGGCTTAACGCTCACCTATTTTTTTACTGGGTACGTTAAACAAGAAGTTATTGTTGGAACGAAGCGAACAATTGACGTAATGCTAGTTTCTGAAATTCAGGAAATTGATGAGGTTGTGGTTGTGGGATATGGAGAGGTGAAAACTAGGGAGTTAACGGGAGCTACATCGAAAGTTAGTGGAGAAGACCTTGAGAAAATGAACGTTTCGAGAATGGACCAGGCACTTCAAGGACAAGTTTCTGGTGTAAGTATCTCCACGAACTCAGGTTCTCCCGGTGGTGCATCGAATATTCGAATTCGTGGTCTTTCTACATTCGGAGACAATGACCCACTGATATTGGTAGATGGTGTCGTGTACGATTCGGAAGGCTTGAATGCACTGAATCCATCGGATATAAAATCGATCAACGTATTGAAAGATGCAACAGCGGGTATTTACGGTGTGCGAGCTGCGAACGGCGTTGTGATTGTGGAAACAAAGAACGGTAAGTTGAATTCGAAACCAGTAATCACATATAATGGTTATTTTGGAATGCAGCAAACCGCAAGAAAACTTGATCTATTGACGGCAGAGGAGTATGCTGTTATCAAAAATGAAATGTTTGCTTTTGGTGGACAACCGATGCCATTCAACAACACGAGTCTCGGAGTTGGAACGGACTGGCAGGATTCAATATTCCAACGATCTCCTGTTCAAAGCCACAATTTTAGT
>JBFYPU010000125.1:0-6960 GCA_041303175.1 Crocinitomicaceae bacterium
ATCCAAACCAGCACCGTCTTTGTCCATGATTTTTGTTCCCATTTTTTGGAAATTTGGTCCTATTGCCATTATCAATCCGGCTTGAACTTTCTTGTCAGCGGCTTCTTGCGCCATCACACCAGTCGTTGAACCGATGATAATTAATCCTAGTAAGGTTTTTTTCATGTTATCCGTTTTAAATTGGTTGATCGTATATTCTCTATTAAACACTATTTTGAGTACTTTTGAAAACGAAATTAAGGATTAATAATGACTCTGAAAAGCATTTTTTTTGCACTGTTCCTTTTACCATTGCTGATCGCTTGTGGCAGCGATCCATTAGATGTTGACACGTCGAATGTATCCATGAAAATTTCTTTCTTGGATATGGATTCAACGTTTCGAAATTCGGATTCGCTTGAGTTGATCGCAGCGATGAAAAACTACAAATCTTCAGTAAAAGATGTCTACGAGTATGAGTTTGGTCATTGCTTGAATATGGGTAATGTGCCCGACTCTGCATTATTCGGATCTATATCAGCTTTTTTGTCGGATCCATACATCAGCCGACTAGAAAAACGCATCGCTGAAAAATTCAAGGATAAATCTGCCATCCAAGCGAAAATCATCGATGGATTCAAGCATTTAAAAGTACATTTTCCCTCAGAAAAATATCCGAAGCACATTGTTTTCGTGAATTCACTGTTCCGATCAAGTGCAGCCTCATTTGAAACGGACATCGCTGTAGGACTTGAACAATATTTGGGTGCAAAAACGGATGTCATCAAAGAATTACCCTCAAAGGAATACTTCGAATGGTACAAAGATGGAATGGAGGCGAGGTACCTTGAGCGCGATGTATTGGCATCTTGGATTTCAGCGAATATCATGGAGGCGCCAAAATCTGGCTCTCTCGCTGAGTTCATGATTCATTGGGGGAAAATTCTTTATTTCGTTCAGGCTTCATACCCAGACGCTGATTTAGACATCATTATCCGTTATTCCAAAGCAGATCTTATCTGGGCGCAAGAAAATGAATTCGCGTATTGGAAATACTTGGTCGATCAAAACTTGTTGTTTGTAATGGATGAGCGAACCAAAGCCAACATGCTTCAAGAAGGACCCTTTACACCTGGTTTACCCGAAAAGGGACCAGATCGTTTGGGACAGTTTTTGGGCTGGAGAATGGTGCAACAATACATGGAAAACCACCCTGATTTGCCATTGAGCAAGCTGAAAGACATTGATTTTAATGATATTTTACAAGGATACGAAATACCGGAATGATGGAAGATAAAATAGTAAAAACATCGGAGATCCATTTGAAAATTGGGATGAATGAAAATAACCTTCCCGTTCGAATGATGTGGAGTGCGGAGGATGGAGGTGTGCAGGATCAAGCAGCGGCAGCAGTGCTTTTGTCTTTGTGGGATCCGGTTGAAAAAAACACCATGAAAATTGATTTGTGGACCAAGGATTTGTCCATTGAAGAAATGAAGCAATATTTTCACCAAACCTTATTGACCCTTTCTGATACCTTTGAGAAAGCAACGGGTGAAACAAAAATTTGTGAGGATTTACGCGATTATTGCTACCATTTCGCGGATAAAATGAACATCCTACCCGAAACGCACTAAGAATGGTGGAAGGAAATCTTGCCAAAATGCGCACAACACTTGGAGATCCGATTCGTTACGAGTTGGCGCTTTCCGAGAATGTGTGCCTCAATGATTTTCTCGGTCATTCAATCACACTCTCGTGGAATGGACAAATTAACTGTCCTTCCTGCAACAAAATCACGAAAAAGTCCTTTGGAGACGGTTTTTGTTATTCCTGTTTTGTGAATGCTCCCGAAGCTGCTGAGTGTATTTTGCGTCCAGAACTGTGCCGTGCACACCTGGGAGAGGGACGAAATCCGGAGTGGGAAGAAGCACACCACAACCAACCGCATGTGGTTTATTTAGCAGCGTCAAGTGGGGTTAAAGTGGGGATCACACGCGAACAACAAGTACCAACTCGTTGGATCGATCAAGGGGCAACAGCCGCAATTCGCCTAGCAGAAGTGCCAAACCGTTATGAGGCAGGTCGCATTGAGGTGTCACTCAAAGAATTTTTTACCGACAAAACGAATTGGCAAAAGATGCTCAAAAACGACATCGACGAGTCGATTGATTTGGTGGAAGAAAAATGGTCGATTGAGGGACAATTACCGCAAGACATCGTCGATTATTTTTCGGAAAATGATGAAATCATTGAACTGAATTATCCCGTTTTGACCTATCCTGAATCTGTGAAAAGTGTATCGTTTGATAAACAAGCGAGGATAGAAGGAACACTTTCAGGAATCAAAGGTCAATACCTAATTTTTGACGATGGTCGGGTGCTCAACGTCCGCAAACACACGGGGTATTATGTGGAAATTAGCTAGCGTTTTTTTAGTTACGTTTCATTTTTCTGCTTCGGCTCAATTCAGTTGGAACTGGACAGAACTGGACACCATGCCGTTTCGAACGTCCAATAATGCGGTGTGTGAAGCGGTGGTTAATGGCAATGAATTCGTCTATTCCTTCGGTGGAATCGATACCACAAAATCGGCTACTGGCATTCATCAGCGTTCCTTTAAATATGCTGTTGCGACGAATACATGGTCGGAAATTGATCCACTTCCCGATACCCTCGGGAAAATTGCGCAAGGAGCATCTTTTGTAAAAGGGAAAATATACATTTTGGGTGGTTACCACGTGTTCGGTAACGGAAATGAACTTTCATCGGATCGCGTTCACATCTACAATCCAAGCACTGATTTATTTGAGGCGAACGGTGCACCTATTCCAATCGCAATTGATGACCACGTCCAATTTGTCTACAAAGACAGTTTGATTTTTGTGATCACAGGTTGGAGTAACACTGCTAATCGCCCCGAAGTTCAAATTTACGACCCATCGCTCAACCAATGGCAATCGGGAACATCCGTGCCAAATACCAATTTTTTCAAAGCCTTCGGAGCTTCTGGAATGATCATCGGTGATACGATTTATTACCATGGTGGTACAGCCGGTTCGAGTTCATTCACAGCGCGAAAACACTTGCGCAGGGGCTATATTGATCCAAACGATCCAACAAACATTACGTGGACACAACTTATAGATGCACCCGGAGATGCTGGATATCGCGCGGCGTGCAGTGCAGCTGGGACAACCGTTTTTTGGATCGGTGGGGCAGGTATGGCTTACAATTTTGATGGAATCGCCTACAATGGAAGCGGTGGGGTGAATCCTTCACCGCGGATTTTGCACTTCAGTCAGCACGATTACCAATTCAACGACGAAATTGCTGAACCTTTCGGCGTTATGGATTTGCGCGGAATTGCAAAATTGGCGAATAATCGGTGGATTATCGCAGGCGGAATGGACACGAGTCAAGTGGTTTCCAATCGAACATTTTTGTTGGAGAATCCTTCGGTTTCCGTGAATGAAATCGCGTCGTTAGACAGATTGGAAGTTCGTTATTTTTCGGATCGAGTTGAAATTTCATCGAAAAATACTGGAGACGGAAGAATGATCTCAACAAATGGACAAGTTGTTTTGGAATGGCAAGATTCGGATACGATGACGGTAGAAATAGCTAATTTTGAATCTGGCGTTTACATCATTCATCACGCAGGTCAAGTGATGCGCATACACTTATAGCATGGGAAAAGACAAACTCAGAAGATTTGCAGCAGTAAAAGAATTTTATAATTTTTTCGAGCCAGCCATTGATCAACCTTTTGAGATGAAAGGAAAATGGCACAGTGATTATTTCAAAAATGAGCATCCGATCGTTTTGGAATTGGGCTGTGGAAAGGGCGAATACAGTGTCGGACTGGCACAACATTTCCCAAACAAAAATTTCATTGGTGTCGACATTAAAGGTGCACGCATGTTCATCGGCGCAGAAGAAGCACTCAACGATAAAATGACCAATGTTGCTTTTTTAAGAACCCGAATTGATTTCATCAACGATTATTTTGCAGAAGGAGAGGTCGACGAAATTTGGCTCACCTTTTCAGATCCGCAACCCAAAAAACCGCGGAAACGATTGAGTTCACCCTTGTTTATTGAACGCTATCGAAAATTGCTGAAACCAGGAGGAATTGTCCACATGAAAACGGATAGCGATCTCTTGTTTGAATACACGGAAGAAGAAATCAAGTCGCAACGATACGAACTGCTAGAACTCACATGGGATTTATACGGCGAATTGCCCGAAAACATTGATCCAACAACCCGCGAGATTTTCCACATCAAAACGCATTACGAGAAGTTGTTTACCGCCCGCGGTTCAGTGATTAAGTATTGCAAGTTCAAGATAAACTAATTATATTTATGGGGCTTGAGAACTTGAAAGGCTTGTTTTTCCTCTCAATCTCCAAGATCATGAATATGACACAAGTTAAATATCAACGATTCTCGCTAATCACGTTAGTCTTCATCAACCTGTCTATAGTTGGAATGGCTCAGAGCATCGATACCGCTTATTTTGTGAATTCGAGTCCGCCTTTCAATGTCAAAATTGAGGGATATGCTTTCACTCCGAATACGCATATTACTCGGGTGGAGAAATCAACAAATGCCACGGATAGTGCGTTCATTGATATCTATTGGGTACATTGTTTACCAACGTACAACGAAGCTGTGCTTTATGACACAACCATAACGCTCGATATGAATTTACCTTCCACGTTTAATCTCAGAATCAACTCATATAGAGACACCAATACCAATAGTAGCTGTGTACTAGTTGGAAGTGTTGAACATTTGTATTTTTATGATGTGCCAAATAATAGTGCAAACGTTGACAATCTTGAATTGGCAGAGAAAAAAATCGTAAGAATCGTAAATCTCATGGGCAAGGAAATAGATGACGAGTCAAACACACTTATGATTCACATTTTTAGCGATGGCACGAGGAAAAAAGTGTTCAAAGTCGAGTGAAAGATCAGCATTCCATCCTTCACTTTTCCCTTCAATTCCAAATCAAAACGCATTACGAGAAGTTGTTTACCGCGCGCGGTTTAGTGATTAAGTAGTGTGAGTTTAGGATCAATTAGTTGTAATTGTTGGGTTTTCGAACAAGAAGGGAAAGTTTTCTACTCGATCTATGAGATCGGTAAATAAATAGATGATTTTAGCGTTAGCTGTAACCTTTACATTACATCATTGGTTATATACCTACAAACTATGTTTATGCAAAAACTCTTTCTACTCGTAATACCATTTCTTAGCGCTTCATCATTTTCCCAAACGGCGTGCGTTTATTGTACAAACTTGGAAGATGCTCTTGTGAAACCTGAACAGGTGGAAATATTGGATTTGAGGGCGCAGGGAATCAATTTACTTCCAGCACGGATCAATGAATTGACTGAACTCAAACAACTTGATCTCAGCGAAAATGCCATTTTGGACATTGATTTCTCACAGCTTTCACTGCCTTCACTTAAAGAATTAAATCTATCGTACAATCCAGCGTTCAATACAATTGATCTGGCAGATATTGGGGACGCGCTGCCGCGACTTGAAATGTTAGACCTTAGTCATTGCAACGCACTCGCCATATCACCGAGTATTTCGAAATGTGTTGAGATGAAATCCATGAATTTGAGCAATAACGCGTTGTCGTTTCTCCCCTCAGAATTGGGTGAGTTAAAGCGTTTGCATTACTTGGATGTGAGTTCAAACCGTCTAAAAACCAGCGCCTTCCTTCCGAATTTATGGGCAATTGAGTACTTGGATCTATCGGGAAATGAGGAGTTGGATTTACGGGATGTGGGAACGTCACTTTATTTCAAGGAGCATTTAACCGAATTGATTCTAACGCCAAGCGATAAATTGAAGTATGGTCTTCCAGATGTGTTTGAGAAGATCCAGGTGAAGCATTTAACATTCAAAAATGGGGTTATCAGTGAATTGAGTGGTAAGTTATCTCGCAATGATAGCCTCGATAGGGTGACCTTCGACAACATTGAAATTGAAGATCCCAAAAAATTCACGTCATGGATGAATCGAATGACGAACGTAGAAGTGTTGGAGTACAAAAACATGAACGTACCGATATTATTGGATCAGATTGTTTCCGTGGATAAAATGATCTTCGTTTACTGCGAATTTGATGATTATACGGAATTAAAAAAGGTGAAGCCGCGCATCGATATGGTCGCAATCGGAACCAATATTTCCTTTGATGGATTTGTTGGAAACGCAAAGTTGATCGAAGGAGAAGAACGAAATGTAGCTGAACAGTTCACCGAAACGGTAAAAATGAATGATGCCATGCTGTCTAATCAAGTGGCGCCGATTGTAACTCCTGAAGTGCAAAAAATGGTCGTTAGTGGCGATGAACCGAGCGTTGTGTCTACAAAATCATGCGAATTTGAAATTCCAAGCAATGCGTTTCTTGATGCAAATGGTGAAGTTTATACGGGTGAGGTACAAATTAAGGTGATCGAATACATGAATCCAATCGTGAATGCGCTTGCGGGAGCTCCGATGGTTTTTCAAACGGAGACGGGCAACGAGTTGTTTGCGTCCTCTGGAATGATTGATTTTAGAGCTTTTACGAGTTCTGGAGAAGAACTACAACCGAATCCTGAACAGATCATCGAGGTAAAAATGAGCGATTTACAACCCGCAGCAGATGCAGGTTTTTATTCGTTTAACGAGGAAACCATGAATTGGGACATCGAGCCATTACCGCGACCAAGCAATTTCTTGGAGCAAAGACAAGCCCTTTTGGATTCTTTGAGTAATCAGGGTTTTGAGTTATCGGGCATACAAGTCATTCCGATCGCACTATTGAAGAACCACAAAAAAAGTCGTTTGGATCCACATCAACTTTCGTTTGAAGCAAAGGGTCGCAAATCACAGTTGAAGCGGATTAAAGAAACTCAGGATAAGCTATTTACGTCAAATCCAGAGCAGCGGTGGATGGCGAGCAGAAAAA
>JBFYPU010000126.1:0-3280 GCA_041303175.1 Crocinitomicaceae bacterium
AGGCGATCACGCTCGAATTGGCGAAGCAAATGGTCGACAAGTTTGTGAAAAACACAGCGCGTGAAGTGTCCATTGAATACATCCAAAAAGTGGTCTGCGACTATTTCGATCTTCCTTTGGAAATTTTGAAATCGAAAACACGCAAACGCGAAGTGGTGCAAGCTCGCCAAATTTCGATGTACTTCTCAAAAAGAATGACAAAATCGTCCTTGGCCAACATCGGAGCACACTGCGGAGGAAAAGACCACGCAACGGTTTTACACGCATGCCGAACGGTCACGAATCTCTCAGAAACAGATAAACAGTTTAGAGCTTACCTCGAAGACTTAGAGAAAAAGTTGACGATACAATAAATGTGAAATCCTAGCTGAGAAGCTGGGATTTTTTTGTTGATGGAGGTTCGCTATGCAAGAAAGGATTCTTGCTTTAGCGTCGGCCCAGCAATGACTAAACCAAGTTCGACCTAGCTGAATTCAATCAAGATTTGTTCATTTCCTATAACCTCGGTTTCTTTGCGAAATTCAACAACAATGAGACATTGTGAAAATGCAAATCGCTCAGGTTTTCGCTTTGACTGAGGTTCGTCAAACCAATGGAGTAGCGCAATTCGGGAGAGATGCGAATTTTCCCGATTCCCAAATCGAATCCAGCGCCCAAGTCGAGGGCCACGTCATTGCGGGTGAGAAGCGCATTTTGGTTGTTCCCAAGAGGAATGCTGAGGTTTGGACCTGCCAGGAAATAGAACGAGCTCGGTTTTGTTTTAACGCGGACTTTTAAATGCGTCATGAGTTCCAAATTGGCAGGATTGACGGCTATGTTTTGAACCCCGTCGCGAAATTTGATGTTGTTGAAAGCCACTTCCGCTTTGGGTTGGAGTGAAAAGCGATTGGAAAAAGCGAAATCACTGATGAGTCCGAGGCGAAGACCGATGCCATTGTCCAGCGTGCCCTGTGTGGCATCATCGAGTAGAAGATTCGCGTGGTTTACACCCAGATTAAATCCAGTGGTGAAGCGTTTTTTTTCATTGCATTGACCGAATGTGACACCTGAAATGACAAGCGCACCGACAAGAATTAGGACATTTTTCATACTGTTTACGTTTTATTAGCGTAGAAATGTGTCCATAGAGTTGTTGTTTAGAAGATCTAACGGATTGCGGAGAATTCGTTACACGGAAACTACATTCACTCTTTCATCTTGAATAAAGCGCACGTTGCGTTAGCGGTTGAAGAGGAAATCCTCCGATTTTCTTCGGAGATTGGAGCGAAAAACGCGACCCCTACCTCTAGAAATGCAGCTGATTTTTTTTGTGTTCGCATTTCTGGAGGTCGGGGAAACGCCCAAGAGTCAAGCATCATAAAAATTTCGCTCGCTAATGTCATCCGACAAATACTGAACAAATTCAAATTCGTTGCCATCGGCATCCACAAAATAGTCACGAATCCGCTGTTTTTCAATCTGTTTGGGGTAGTCACGAACAAATCCTGCTGCGAGCAATCGCTGAGCAATGGATTCCACGTCTTCCACTACAAAAACGAGGTGATTGAAGCCGTTTTTCGTGTAGTCCTTGTCATGGTATTCCGCATTATTCGATTCATTGATAGCGAGATAAGTGATTTCATTGCCCAAGTGGATCCATTTTCGTCCGTTTGAATTGCCACCGCCGCGCACTGCGAAATCTGGAAATGCTGCTTGAAAAAACTGAATTGATTCGTCGATGTTGCGCACCGTTATGTTCGCATGTTCGAGGTATATTTTTTTCGTGTTCATATTGATATGTTTTTAAGGTTGATTCAAAGTTGCGTAAAGTCAGATATAGATTTCATTGAATTATATGATACACTCATAGATAATCGTTATATCATTTTCATTCGGATCGGAATTTTGGTTCATCGAGAATGAGTAATTTCATAAAAAACTAACATATATCAAGTATGGAAATCAATGACCTTCCGATTGGATTGATTGTGCTCGGCGCAATTTTACTGCTATTACTTTTTAAATCCGTTGTGATGGTGACGGAGCAAACGGCTTATGTGATTGAGCGTTTTGGGCGTTTTAAGCGCATTGCTCAATCAGGTTTAGGGTTTGTTATTCCATTTATAGATCGCAAGGCTGCGGTGATGAATTTGCGGGTTCAACAATTGGATGTAACGATTGAAACCAAAACCAAAGACGATGTGTTCGTGAATTTGCAAGTTTCCGTTCAATACGGCGTAGATCGCCACATGGTTAAGGAAGCGTATTATTCGATGGATAACGCAAAAAATCAAATTGCGTCCTACATTTTTGATGATGTGCGTGCCGAAGTTCCGAAATTGATTTTAGACGATGTGTTCGCGAAGAAAGATGACATCGCGATTGCTGTACAACAAAACATCGCGACAAGCATGGATCAATACGGTTATAGGATCATTCGTGCATTGATTACGGATATTGATCCAGACCATAAAGTAAAAGAGTCGATGAACCGAATCAATGCTGCAAAACGTGAGCGCGAAGCTGCGTTGGAAGAAGCAGAAGCGAAAAAAATCCGCATTGTAAAAGAAGCAGAAGCGGAGGCCGAAGCAAAACGTTTGTCTGGAGAAGGGATTGCACAACAACGTTTGGAGATTGTCCGTGGTTTCAAGGAATCTGTTCAAGATTTCAAAGAGTCTATGGAAAATGTAACGCACGAGGAAATCATGCAATTTGTATTGATGACGCAGTATTTTGATACGATCAAGGACATCGGCGCGAACTCGAAAAACACGTCTATCTTAATGCCACATTCACCCGGTGGAATGAGAGACATTCAAGATCAGATTATCAAAGGAACCTATGTTGGAAATCAAATTGATGAAGACGTAAATGGTCCGAATAAGGAGGTGTGAGATTGTTAGATCGCTAGATTATTGGATTATTGGATTATTGGATTAGTTGCGTAGCATATAATAATCCAAAGATCCAACGCACAGCGTCTAAAAATCCAGGAATCCAGGAATCCAGCAATCTGCTTATTCGAACAACGGCGCTATCACTCTTCCTTTCGAGGTAGGCATTTCGAAGTGCAGGAGTTTAGCGATGGACATGGAAATATCGATTTGTTCATACATTTCTGTGACCACTTTTCCCTTTTCAAAATCAGGACCTAGCGCGAGCATGTAGATTTTTCGGCAGCCCTCGCAAGCGTCTCCATGTTCCTTGAAGCCTGTTTTGTGTCCATCTGGATGGCGTCCATGATCGTTTGTGATAATCAAAGTCGTTTTGTCCTTGTAGTATTCGTTGGACTGAATGTATT
>JBFYPU010000127.1:0-5470 GCA_041303175.1 Crocinitomicaceae bacterium
TCGTCATTCCAAGGGATTTGAACCGCGCGTCTTCCGTGTCGATCCATTCCTGCGAGGACGCAATTTGTATGGCGTAGGTGCCGGTTGACGTCGAAGTTGAGGTGTTGGTTCCGCTGCTTTCAGTGGTGGTGGTCGTTGATCCACTGGTGAAGGAAATGGTGGGGTGTTCCTTTTTGATGAAGTCGCGGAATGCACGGTAGATGGCTGAGGCAAGGATTTCCTGTCCGTAGGTCGTGTTGAGGTAGGCCGCTTCTTTTTCGTTGGTGATGAAGCCACACTCCACCAAGACGCTGGTCATTTCGGTGAATTTTAGGACCTGGATCGAGTGCTTCAAATCGTCCTTGTCTTTCACCCCACGGGAGTGCCTGCCCGCCCGCGCGGAAAACTGATCTTCGATGGCTTTTGCCAGTTTCACGGATTTGGTCGCCGACATCGAATGAACGTGGGTTTCTGTTCCGCGCACCGATGCCGATTCGTTTCCGTTGCAGTGAATGCTTATAAAATAATCCGCTTTTGCTGAGTTTGCAATGGCTACGCGATCGTCCAAGGAGACAAACACATCGGTTGTTCGCGTGTAAATCACCTTCACGTTGTCGAGGTATTTCTCGATGTATCCGCCCAAAAATTTAGCGATTTTCAAATTCAAGTGCTTCTCGTTTTCGTGTCCGCTGGTGCTGGTTTCGTGACCAACGTCTTTTCCGCCGTGTCCAGGGTCGATCACCACCACAACTTGTTTGCTTTGCGCAACGGTGAATCCCGCAGAAAACAGCACAAGCCACGCCAGCACGAAGAAACGATTTTTCATGGAGTCAAAAATAGCTCGAATTGTTTTTCGTTTCTTTGTTCCGTAGATAGCTTTCAAAGAACCAATTGTTGAAATCCAAAAGCTCATGAAGCGCGTTGCCCTAATCGAATTCGATTCCTCCCACGACGAGTGCTTACTCACGCAAGTGGTTGCGCTCAAAAAAAAGGGTTGCTGGGTCGCACTTGTGACAAATGCAACGGTGCTCAAACGCAATGCGGGACTCGAACAAATGGTGGATCATTGGGTGGAACTGGATGCCGATGGACGTGGATTGACCGGTGCCGCCATTCGGGACGCACTGCTCGTTCGGCGCGTGATGCGAACGTTGCAATCGCTGAATGTAGAAATCGTTGTGTTCAATACTGCTCAGGGGGGACATGTGCGAAATGCCTGCCTGTTTTCTCTGTTCCGCAAGGTAAAATGTGTGGGGATTGTACACACCATTCGAAAATTTCAGGGGAGCTTCACCCAAGGGATCATTCACCTCAAAATCAAGCGCTATTTTGTGCTGGCCGATTTTCTGCTGAATCAAATTCCTCCCCAAAAAAAATTGCGCATCGCTTCCTTTTATCCCATTCATTTTCCGATTGAACCGAGCGTTTCATTTCCACAAAACGAACCCATTTTCCTTGCCATTGTTGGATCGGTTGAAACCCGACGAAAGGATCTCGTAGGCTTCATTGAAATCCTAAAACAGTGCGGTGCCAATGTGCATTTTGGCTTTCTCGGTATGGCCAATTCGACGCGGTCGGAGGTACGCGAATTGCGCGAAATCTTGACAAAATTGAATCTGCTTGATCGGGTTGAACTCCACGAAAAACACCTTTCTTTCGAGGAAATGGATCAATTTTTGCGAAAATCGTGTGCCGTTCTCTCGCTCATTCATCCCAACACGCTAAGTGCCGATCAGTACTTTCGCAATCAAATTCCTGGAGCGATGAACCTCGCGTTGGCGTATAAACTTCCTTTGCTTTTACACGCATCTTTTCGGGAAATCGATGAGTTGAACACCGCTGCTATTTATTACACGGTTGATCAATTTGGCGTCGCGCTGGAAGAAATAAAAACCCGTGGCGCACAGATACATGATGCGATGCGTAAACACGAAAAATATAGTCTCGGGTTTCAGGAAGAGGTATACAGCAATCATGTCTTGTTGGATGAATAACTTCCCTGCCCGTGCGGAGGCGACTTGCTCCACGATGGGGATGGCGTTTCGGGCGATCGTGGGTGGACGCGATCCGTCAAGACTGAGCCCGTCGAAGTCGGAGCGCACGCACCACGTTTCCGCACGCGCCACTGCCCGAGTGGACAAATAGCCGAAGAACGTTAGGCAGCCAAGTTGATTTCACGCATCAAAATATCCCCGAATAAGTTGTGCTTTCGCCAATCCTACTTCGTCCGCCAATTCTTCCAAGCTCAATCCCTTGATGGCTTTGACGGATTTAAAGCGCTTCATCAAATCCTCTTGCGTTTTTGGGCCAATTCCAGCAATATCGGTTAGTTCAGACGTTAGCGCAGCCTTGCTCCGTTTGTTTCGGTGGTGCGTGATTCCAAAGCGATGGGCTTCGTTGCGCATGTGTTGGATGACCTTCAAACTTTCCGACCGTTTGTCGATGTAAATCGGAAGTGAGTCGCCCGGAAAGAAGATTTCTTCCAAGCGTTTGGCAATGCCCACAATGGCCACTTTTCCGCGCAAATCCAATCGTTCCAAGGCCGTAAGCGCCGAACTCAATTGACCTTTTCCACCGTCAATGACGATCAATTGCGGGAGGGTCTGTTCTTCGTCGATCATGCGTTTGTAGCGGCGGTACACCACTTCTTCCATGGACGCAAAATCGTCGGGACCTTCCACGGTTTTGATGTTGAAATGGCGGTAGTCATTTTTACTCGGTTTGGCATTTTTGAAGACCACACAGGCAGAAACAGCGTGTTCACCCTGTATGTTGGAGTTGTCGAAACACTCGATGTGCGTGGGCGAATCGGGCAAACGAAAATCGATTTTGATGCGTTCCAAAATGCGTTCGGTGTGTCGCTCGGGCTGCGTAATTTTCTCCTGTTTGTTTTTTTCCAATTGAAAGAAGCGGGCGTTGCGTGCCGAGAGTTCGATCAGTGCTTTTTTATCGCCGCGTTGCGGAATGAAAAATTCGATGCCGTCCAATTGAAAATCTACGGGCTCCTCCAAGATCACTTCTTTGGAAAAACTGTCGAAGCGTTCACGCATTTCGGGTAACACAAACGCGATGATGTCCGAGGTAGATTCATTCAGTTTTTTGTTCACTTCGACCGTCAAGCCATGAATGATCGAACCGTTGTTGATCACCAAATAGTTGACAAACGCGCGCTTGATGTCTTGCACCACAGTGATGACGTCCACTTCGTGAATGCGTGGCGAAACCACGGTCGACTTTGCGCGGTATTGTTCAATCGTTTCAATTTTGGCTTTGATCAATTGGGCGTCTTCAAACTGTAAATCAGCCGCATACGCGTTCATCATCGCTTTCAAGGATTGAATTACCTCGCCCAAATTTCCCTTCAAAATGTGGTCGATGTTTTGAATGTAGACATCATAATTAGCCTCGGTTTCTTTGCCCACGCAGGGTGCTTTGCAGTTGCCGATGTGGTATTCCAAACAGACTTTGTGTTTGCCTTCTTCAATCTTTTTTTGCGACAAATCGAGTACACAGGTGCGCAAGGGATAGACGTCGCGAATCAAGGAAATGAGCGTGTTGATGACCTTCACACTGGGATAGGGGCCGTAATATTTCGAACCGTCTTTGATCACCCTTCGTGTCGTAAATACTCGTGGAAAAGGTTCTTTTTTGATGCAAATCCACGGATAGGTTTTATCGTCCTTGAGTTGAATGTTGTACTTGGGTTGGTACTTTTTAATGAGGTTGTTTTCGAGCAACAATGCATCGAGTTCGGTGTCCACCACCATGTATTTGATTTCCTCAATCTGTTTAACCAGAATGCGCGTTTTGCCCGAATCGAGGTTCTTGTTGAAATAGGAAGCCACCCGTTTTTTTAAATCCTTTGCTTTGCCGACATAGATAATCGTTCCCGACGCGTCAAAATATTGATACACGCCCGGTTTGTTCGGAAGCACGCGGATTTTCGCTTTTATTTCTTCAATATTCGACACTTTTTGTTCAGTTAACTCAACTTTTCGCTAAGTTGCAGCGTTAAAGTTACAAAACAGATAATGAAGCAGCTTTTTTTCCTCGCAATCCTTTTCGTTCCGGTTGGAATGTTTGCACAAACATTTGACGTGACCACCAAAAAAGGAACGGTCAATTTCACTTACGATTCCAGTACAAAGGGCACATTGAGCGGAGTTTCGTCAACGATTAAATTCGACGTGAGCAACCTCGCGAAAGGATCCATTTTTGGAACGGTCAATGTTTCCACCTTAAGCACGGGAAATAGTATGCGCGACAAACATTTGAAATCGAAGGATTATTTTGATGCGGCGACCTACCCAACCATGAAATTTTCGAGCACGTCCATTGCACAAAGCGGCGACAAATTTACCGTGAAAGGAAATTTAAAAATCAAGAGCACGGAAAAAGAAGTGACGTTCACGGCGGTCAATAAGGAGGGGAAAATTGTTCTCACAACGACGATTTACGGTTCCGATTTTGGCGTGTCGATTAGCAAAAAGCGCGATAAAACGAAAATTGTCATTTCTGTGGAAATCCCGATGACGGAATAATACAACTTAAAAATTGCGGTGCATTTCGCCCTTGACAGTCAATTTGTTGATGCCATGAATTCAGTTGACGCCTTGTAGAATGATTAAACGGATGAAAAGCTTTCTTCGCGACATCTCACCTGAACGGACATTCGTTTGGTTGGCAGCGATTTTCGGTATTGTATTTATTTTCATTACGCCTCCGTTTCAAAGTCCGGATGAAAACAGACATTATTACCGCGCGTATCAAGTTTCGGAAGGAACACTTTTCTCCATCAAAACGAATCAACGATTGGGTGGATATTTACCCGTAGAAGTAAGAGATTGCGTACTCCCTTTTTTAGAATTGCGTGGTGCAGAAGAACTCAAAATGAATTCAGACACCCTTTGGAATGGGGTCTTTTGGCAAGGAAGTGAGAAACGCGTTTTCGTTGATTTTCCCGCCAGCGCAGCCTACACGCCCATTTCATACATACCGTCAGCGATAGGCATTGCACTTGGACGACTTTTCGACGCTCCACCAATTGTTGGGTTGTACGCAGCGCGCATCATGACACTGTTGTGTTGGATCCTAGCGTTGTTTTTCGCGATTCGGGTCACACCTATTTTTAAATGGTTGTTTGTCGCCTTGGCCTTGCTTCCAATGTCCATTTTTATCAATGGTTCGCTCAATGCCGACATGATGACGAATGCCATAGCGTTTCTCTTCATTGCGTTCGTCTTGAAAAGTGCGTTCTCGAATGCACAACAAACCCTTCGCGAATTTGGTGTGCTGGTGTTACTGATCGTTCTTCTCGCATCCGCTAAATTGTTGTACGCTCCGCTGGTATTGCTTTTCCTTCTCATTCCACTCAAAAATTACGCAAGCAAAATTCAGTTCTTGCTTCGTTTTGGGGGCATTTCATTGCTCGCGCTGGCCACGATGCTCCTTTGGACAAAGGTTCAAGGCAGCACGTATATTCCCTACTCGG
>JBFYPU010000128.1:0-12021 GCA_041303175.1 Crocinitomicaceae bacterium
AATTATTTGTAGTCGCTGTATAAGCACCGGCACCACCGTCTCCGCCAACGGAGGCTGTTCCACCGTACGCGCCACCTGATCCACCACCAGCACCGCCAGCACCGCCAATCAATCCCGCTTCATCTTGGTTGTTGCCACAATATTGTTTCGATCCTGACCCGTTCTGTCCAGCTGCACCTGCAAGTCCCATTCCTGGTCCTGAGCCATTTCCTCCTGCTCCACCTGATTGCACAATAATATTTCCTTCCGTACCAGGATCATCACAGCTTGATAAAGAGGTAGCATGCCCGGTCGCGCTTGACACTGTTGTACCGCGAACACCACCGGTGCCACCTGTATAACCTGCATAATTGCCATCAATGGTTCCTTCAATTACAATATCGGTCGCGTAAATTTTGAGCTCACCACAAGCATTCGTTTCGAATGAAGTCACAAATACTGTCACGCCCGCAGGAACTGTAAATGTGCCGTTTACGACATACGTTCCGCTCATTATGAGATCCGACGAGAGTGTATAATTTGACGGGATTTGAATGGAGTCACATTGAGCATTTGAAACAAAGGATCCGAGAATTCCGGAAATAAGTAGTAACAGTTTATTCATGACAATAGAGTTTGAATATTAAATTGATTCCTTTTGGTTTGAGTAAAAATAATCCATTTATTGGTTTTTCAAGCAGTTCATGATGCTCTCGATCGTGAACCTCGAATTCAAAGACCCGTTTTCCTTCTGTTGTGTACAGTTCAAACTCCCTAAAATAGTCGTTTCCGTTTTGCATAACAGTGATCATTCCATCGGTATAATTTGCGGAAAATGCGACATTTTCATTGTCTAAGGTTTCAAATCCCAAAAATCCACAGGTATCATTTTGAAGCACAATCAAGTTGAAGGTGTCAGAAATGCAGCCCTCGATATCGAAATTGGAAATTGTTGTATTTGAGAGGGCCGAAATGGTATAACTCGAATCTGTTTGTCCACCCGGTTGCCAGATCACGGGATCGTCTGTTGGCCATGATGGATAAAGCGTAATGGGTTCATTGATACATACTTCTACATCTTGAGATCCGCCTGCATCCTTCACAATGGTGAAATGATCGAATTCGAAGCCTTGATCGTTGAGAAAGGTTAAGTCCAACCTATTTTTGTTGACATTCAAAAAGAGTGCGCCCGGTTCAATGTGATACGACACCATTGCGGGATGCGGCCATTCGGAATCAACAGAAGATATTTTACCTGCATTTCCAGCAACACAATAGATTGTTCCATCGTGTTGACCATTGGTGCTTGACTTTTGATAGGGACAACTCGTCGGATAATCGCCCGTTCCATTTGCTACGACATGTTGCGGACCAAATGAATCAGAGTCGCCGGTATGACCCGCGAGCAGAACACTTCGTTCATATGAATGTGAGTGCCCGTTCAGTACCAAATCAACATCAAACACTTCCAAAATTGGGACAATTTCTTCCCGAATTTCAACCAATTCGCCATCCAAAAAATTATCGTTATCCGAATCGTGTGAACCCTTTGTATAGGGAGGATGGTGAAAAAACACAACTACCCAAGGAAGCGTATTTGTCGTCAAATCAGCTTGTAGCCATTGCGCCATTGGATCATTAGACTGTCTGCCTTCACCGTAGGAATCGAGAGAGATGAAGTGCACATTTCCGTGGTTGAAAGAATAGTATTTTTCTGTTCCACTCGGTAACCCACCCGCTTCACCTTGCGTTGGAATGTCGAAAATTTCGAAGTAGGCAGGTGGTGGTGAAAATGGGAGATTGTTGTTGTAATCGTGGTTTCCCGGACATGGCCAAATCACTGAATTCTCAATAATCTCGTTGTATTTCTCCGTAAAAAAATTGTTTTGATATTCCGAATCGAAACCACTTTGATACGCATTGTCACCGAGGAGTATGACACCGTCGTAATGATTTCCTCGCGCTGCGATGACGGCATCCTTCACATCCGTCTGAATGGTGGATCCGGTTCCGCAATCACCCAAAACAACAAATTCATAACTCTCTTCATCTCCTTCAAATGGAAGTGTTTCGAAAAACAGATTGGGCGTTTGAAGCAGCAGGTTGTTATATGATCCTATGGAATATTGATACGTTGCCGCAGGATTCAGTCCTGTGAGTTTAATGGAATGATCGGTTGTGAAATTGGGAAGTGTCTCAGAATCAGTAAACCCTGCGCCCATCAATCCAAAATCGACTCTTGAATCGGTTGGAACGTCCGTTCGCCAGCGCAAAATCATGCTCGATTCAGTGGCTTGCTGTAAATAGGGACCTCTCACAACTTGTGCAGGAAGTGAATCATGTGCCACCATGCTAAAGTTAAAACTCAAATCGGAACTCGAAGGAGAATCTTGATGGACTTCTACCGCCACAACATTCGCTCCGTTCTGCAAGTAGCTCGCAGAAATATTGATGGATTGCCAATCATCTTCATTCGGCCAAGCTACTGTTGATGACGCTTCGGTTGCAAAGAAAATCGTTCCCGTAGGCATGTTCGAGCGCCAAACTTCCACACCGTTAATGTAGACTATCGCTCCATCGTCGCGCAATAAATTCAATTCTAAATGAGAAAACTGGAGTGGATTTGAGACGTTTAATTCGCGTCGAAAATACGTCGTAATGTACTTGTTGTTTGCGTTTGATCCATAGCTCACCACTGTTGCTTCATCACCCTCACCGTAACCCAATTGGGCATTTCCAGAAGACCAAGACGCTGCATTAAAACCAACAGTATTCCAAGCAGGATTGTTCACATTTCCTTGATCGAAATAATCCCAGCTTACACCTTGCGGCAACAGCAGTGTTTGACCAAAAGCAAGTGATGGAAGCATGAAGAGCACAAGCAGAAATCGATTCATCGTTCAAATTATTGGGCAAAACTAGATGTTTTATAATAGACCAACGTGAAATACACATTAAATTTAGAGAATGTTTTTTTGTGTAGAACACGTATTGACGCAGAAACTCGTTGACATCTAGGATAAAATGTGAATAAGTCTTAGATTCTCTTGAAATAAAAAGCCCTAAAACGTGTACCTTTGTTGTCGCAGTTTAGACACCTTATGTTGACAATCAATCCATCTGAAATCCCTGTTTCGAAGTTACACCACTACTTGTTAGGGGCTGTTGGTCCGCGTCCGATTGCCTTCGCTTCAACGGTAGATTCGGAGGGTCATGACAATTTGGCTCCATTTAGTTTTTTCAACGTTTTCAGTGCAAATCCTCCAATTCTAATTTTTTCGCCTGCCCGCAGTGGTCGCACGAATGAGACGAAGGATACATATAACAATGTGAAGCAGGTGTCTGAAGTAGTCATTAATGTGGTCAATTTTGACATTGTTCATCAGATGAGTTTAGCGAGTTCCCCCTTTGCACCGGGAATCAGTGAGTTTGAAAAAGCAGGCTTTACCGCCGTGGATTCAGAAACCATACGACCAAAACGCGTAGCCGAATCACCCGTTCAATTTGAGTGCAAAGTGATTGAAGTGAAGGAATTGGGCGATCAAGGCGGGGCAGGAAATTTGGTGATCTGCGAAGTGCTTCGGATGCATGTAAATGAGACAGTGTTAGATGAAACAGGAATGATTGATCAACACAAGATCGATTTGGTGTCAAGAATGGGTGGAAATTGGTATTGCCGAGCTGATAAGGGTTCGATGTTCGAAATCATGAAACCAATTACAACGATTGGGGTAGGATTTGATGCTCTTCCAACGGACATACGATCGAGTGAAATACTGACAGGAAATGACCTTGGTCAGCTTGCAGGAATTGAAGAAATTCCAAATGAAACAGACGTAAATGAATACAAACTCATTGAATTGAGCGATTTGTTTATTAACTTAGAAGATAAGCCGAGTGAATTGGAGCGAGAATTGCACCTTCGGGCGAAAGAATTATTGAAAGAAAACAAATTGAATGAGGCATGGATGTCCCTGCTCGCATTCAACAATGGATAGCAAAAACAAACACAACAAATTACAATTATGTTCAAATTAACAGGGATCGTGAAAGTCATCAATGACACTGTTCAAGTGACGGATAAATTCGCGAAGAGAGAATTCGTAATCAACGAAGCATCAAGCATGTACCCGCAGGATATTATTTTCCAAGCGGCTCAGGACAAATGTTCAATGTTAGATGGAATTAACGAAGGTGAGCAGGTGGAAGTTTCGTTTAACCTTAGAGGTCGCGAGTGGACAAGCCCACAAGGTGAAGTGAAATATTTCAACACACTTGACGCTTGGCGAATTGAGAAAGTAGGTCAAGGAATGCCACAAAGCGGACCATCGAACATGAATCTTGATGCAACTCCAGCAGCTGCAGCAATGGAGAGTGCAGAGGATGATGACCTTCCATTCTAAATTGTAAGTATTTCGCAATCAAGCTCCTACAAGTACTAAATCTTAGTATTTTGTAGGAGTTAATGTTGCGAAATGAAATTTCGCTTACTACACTACTCCGCCTGTTCGCTGGGCAATTGTTCGGTAATCCTGATCCTGAAAAGGCGACCGAAATCTTTAGTGAAACCTTGACCAATCACCTCATTCGATTTATCACCCTGCCTATAAAAAAGTGTTTCTCATCAATTGTGAGCAATTTCGACCTGAAAATAGACTTAATTGCTGAGGCGAAATATCGCTAGATTGGTCTAGATTTAGGCGGAAATAACTATGTGGTCTTAACAGAAAAAGGAACGATTGAACACCTCAATTTATAAGGTCAAGAGTTGTTTGATTGAATTTGTCGTCCTTTCCATTTGGGTCGATATCCAAGCATGAGCACCCCAAGTAGCATGGAATAAATTGGGAATAAGAGTTCATAAATTGGAATCAAGATCCAGGTAATCGGTCGTTTTGTTCGAATGAAAAATGGCAGAAAAAACACCAAATCCATTCCGATTTTGCACGAGAAAAGCGTGAAAGCAAGCAGGTAATCCCCTTGAAACAACCAGTAAACCAGCCCTGTAAAGAACGCAAGCGCTAGGATAAATTGTCCAAGTGCAGCAAACGTAGCGAGATGATCGCCCATATCTGATGTTTTCCCTACCCATCGGAGTCGTTGATCGATAAATTGTCGAAACGATTGAGGGGTTTCCGTGAAAATAGCAACGTCTAATCGGGATTCTAAACGAACATCCATCCTATTTTTCCTGAAATCACGCAACAAGTAGGTGTCGTCACCACTTGCATTGTGGGCGTGTGATGGTAAATCGTCGACCTCATCAAAGACCTCTTTTTTGTATAGTAAGTTAGCACCACTCGCAAAAATAGGTCGGGTAATTCCTGCCAATCCCGCGTTGAGCGCATTCGCGAGCACCACATCCAATTCGTAGAAAAAATGAAATGATTTTTTTGCTGTTAATATCGCTGGCAGGACATACATATCCGCTTCCTCCAGCAATTCTATCGCATTAAAATAAGTTGGAGCAAAGGAAACATCTGCATCGAATGTTAGAATATACTTGGTATCAACAAGCGCAATTCCAGTCCTCAAAGCCGCCTTTTTACCCAAAAAGTCTTGCTTCATTGAGAGAACTTCGAAGGGGATATCCCCTAATTTTTCACGAATCAAACCCACACTGCCATCCGTAGAATGATCGTCAATGAATATAAATTTGTTCGGGAATGTTTTCAATTCCATTATACTGTCTAACAGTACATTAATTCGATTTTCTTCATCTCGAAAGGGAATTAAAACCGTAATTTCCTTGGCCAAGATCGGTGATTTTCCCACGTTTCGTCGAGATTTTCTCAAATGGAGAAAGAAACCACCCAACACCGTACCCCCTACCAGGATTCCGTAGAGCAAAAGATAGATAATGGTTATTACTTCCATTCCTTTGGGCGTTTAGCGATGATTAATCCTAGTGCAGCGGGAGCCAATGAATTCAAGAACCAAATACCAAGCGAACCAAAAAGGATGGAGAATTCATTCAACCCGAGCGCGCCCAGGACGCCCATTGAAATATATTCCTTCACACCCAATTTCCCTAAAAATAAGGACGGGATTAGAATCGTGATAAAATAAACCTGGCAAATGGCAAAGACGATTTCGAGAGAAAGCATTTCACCAAACGCGTGAAGAATAAGCGCAAATTGAAAGGTAAAAACAAGGTATCTTCCCAGGCTCCAAGCCAACAATTTCCAGCGGTAAACAGGATGCTCTTTAAGCAAAGATTGACTTACAGCAAGAAACTTCGTTCGCTTAAACCACTTCAATGGCTTCTCCAAAAAGAAATAAAATCCCAAAGCAATGATGATTGCCAAAATGACCAACCAGACCAAATAACTATCGTTTCCAATCAGGTACATTTCGCCCACGAAAAATATCGCCAAACCTCCAAAAATGAGCGTTGCCATTAATTGCGCATAATTTGATAATAACGTGAGAAACGTGATCGTTCCACGGTGTTTTTTATCAAAATAATACAAACGACCAATGAAATTTCCTGCCATATTTGGTGTCACCATCCCAGTCACCAATCCCGCAAAAAATGATTGCCTATTTCTTATTTTATCGTCCGCCAATCCCATGATTTCCAACGTGATTTTCCAATTCATAAATGCCATCCACATATTTGGAACAACTAGAGCTACCGTCAACACGAGCGAAAATGGATGCTTCACCGAAAAATCATCCCATTTATCCGACTCAATACTTGCAAGTTGTGCATAAATCAAGTAGACGACTACCATAAAAAGGGTCAACTTCAAGAAAAAGAACAATACCGCGTGTTTTTTGTTAGTTTTAAGCAATGAAGAGATTTTAATGGTTGAAGATAAAATAATTCTAGGAATAGACCCCGGTACTACGGTCATGGGATATGGATTAATTCACATTAAGGGGAAGAAAATTGAACTTGTGAATTTTGGGATCATCCAACTCAATAAGATTCCGACACATCCAGATAAATTGAAGCGTATTTGGGATCGATTGGACGGAATCATTAAGGAATTTAAGCCTGATGAAATGGCCATTGAAGCGCCTTTTTTTGGGAAGAATGTTCAATCGATGCTCAAATTAGGTCGAGCTCAGGGAGTTGCGATTGCGACTGCATTGATGCACAACATTCCATTTGAGGAATACAGTCCTCGCAGAATTAAGCAATCCATAACGGGTTCGGGAAGTGCCTCAAAGGAACAAGTTGCGGGGATGCTTCAACAATTGCTTAATTTCAAGGAATTGCCAGAATTTTTAGATGCGACGGATGCGCTTGGTGTGGCGGTCTGTCATCATTTCTCCAAAGGAGTTGGTGAACACAACAAAACAAAAAGTAAAGATTGGTCCAGCTTTGTGAAGAACAATCCCGATCGGAAAAAATAAGCTGCACGTCATGGCGAAGAAAACCACATCCTACGAAGAATATATAGAAAAATCGGAACCGTTTGCCCAACCGATCTTGGCATACTTGCGGGAATGTATGTTCGAGGTTTATCCCCATTTTTCAGAAGAAATCAAATGGAAATTTCCTTGTTTCATGTACAATGGAACTATTTTGGCATCGGTTGCTGCCTTCAAAACCCATGTATCATTCGGTTTTTGGCTCTCCAAAGAAATGAGTGATCGGCATGGCGTTTTTGTGGAGGGTGAAAAAATGGGCATGGGAAATTTTGGAAAAACGAAGTCGATCAGTGACTTGCCCAATAAAGGGATTTTGCAAGAATACATTCGAGAGGCAATGGCACTTAGCGATGCGGGAATAAAGTTGAGCAAGTCCTTAGGGAAGAAAATTGTCCCAGAGAATGAGGTGTTCTTAAACCAATTAAATGACCATCCAACCGTCAAGGAAAAATTTGAGCAGTTTACATCTTCACAAAAAGGTGAGTACCACGAATGGATGAATGATGCTAAGACAGATGCGACTCGGCAAAAGCGGATTGCAGAAAGTTTAGCATGGATCGCAGAAGGTAAACCCAGAAATTGGAAATACATGAGTCAGTGGAAGACCACGTAATTGCTTGATGTATGATTCAAAAAGTACCATCCGAGCCCTCGCCTCTACTGCCCTAAACTTCGACTAAAAACCAACAATCCAAGTTCACCCAATTGTGGAAACTCATCCACGCGACTATTGACCATTTTACGTGCTTGCTTCAATTGATTTTGACTAACATGCGTATTATAAATCAACTCTCTACCCCATTTATTCATACCATCCGCATCTTCAGAGTCGAACGCAAGTTGGAATGCATTCCACACATCATTAATTTTCATTGCATCGTTTCGTCTAATCCGATACAATAAAAATTGAGACAATAACCAAGCAAGTACAATTATCGCCGAACCAATGTATAGTGCAAACAAGGTACTTTCATTGATGCGAACCGATCGTATAATGAGGACTCCTACATCCATTTCGTTATCGAATTAAGTTCACATGTCCATTGTCGACGTGTCGCTTATCGCTCATCAACTCTTTGAATTCAATCGCCCATGTGTAGGTTCCGTCCTGCACCATTGCACCGCGATACGTTCCATCCCATCCGATATTTACATCGTGTGTTTCAAAGATGATTTCTCCCCATCTATTGAAAATCAACATGGTAAAATCATACGGATCGTAGCCCGATGAGAAGACAGGCTGAAAGGTTTGATTAGCAATGTCGCCATCCGGGGTGAAGGTATTGGGGATATAATAAATGAGGACATCATCAATTTGAAGCACGCGTCTCACGCTATCAATACATGGACCATTCAATGCGTACAAAGTGACCGTAAAATCAGCGCTTCCAGCATCTGGGAACGTATGGGTAGGATTCGTTGCCGTGCTCGTAGCAGATCCATCGCCAAAATTCCACACGTAGGATGTAGCATTGGATGAGAAGTTTTCCAATTGGACTTCAGTATCGAAGATGTCAACTAAGCTTCCACCTTCAAACCCGAATTCAGCGGTCGGTTGCTGATAGACAGCCAAATAATCGGCATATGTCGCCACATCCGTACAACCATTGGCATCAGTAATGCTCAACGAAACGGTATACAATCCAGCATTCGCATAAATATGATCTATGCTTCCGCAGCCAACAGCAGTTTGACCATCTCCAAAGTCCCAAACACAGAGTTCCGAACCAGGTGTTGAAAGATTTGTAAATACTACTTGAAGCGGCTCACATCCGTCCAAGACATCTGCCATAAATGCCGCAACTGGATTCGGATTCACAGTGATTGTAGCATCATCTGAATTCACACAGCCAGCAGCGCTTGTAGCCGTCACCGTATATGTTTGAGTACCAGCTGGTGTGAAACTCACCCCATCCAATACACTATTGTTCCAAATAATGACAGCACCAGATGGATTTGACGCTGTGAGTGTTGCATTGGCTCCATCACAGATTGATTGATCCGCTCCAGCATTCACCGTTGGAAGTGGAGATACGGTTACATCTACTTGATCGGTATTTGTACAACCGTTGATATTCGTTCCGGTAACTGTATAACTTGTTGTTCCTAGTGGTGGTGTAAATGCAACACCATCCAATACGCCGTTGTCCCAAGCATAAATCGTTCCGCCGGAACCATTCAAGGTAACCGCTACACCTTCACAAACCGTTTGATCCAGTCCTGCGTCCACCGCTGGAAGCGAATTTACTGTTACATCAATCTGATCAGAATTGACACAACCATTGGCATCCGTTCCAGTCACTGTGTACGTAATTGTTCCAACAGCTTGAGCGAATGGGACACCGTCGACTACGCCATTGTCCCAAGCGTAACTTACGGCACCTGCACCAATTAAGGTTATTAGTGTTCCATCGCAAACCAACTTATCGCTTCCTGCATCCACCACAGGTAAAGGCGTTACGGTCACATCGACTTGGTCTGTATTCGAACAGCCGAGTGCGTCAGTAACTGTTACTGTATAGGTGATCGTTCCCACAGCTTGTGTGAAGGGCACGCCATCCACTACACCATTGTCCCAGACATATCCTGAGGAGCCAGATCCAATGAGGGTTACAAGAACTCCATCGCACACTGTCTGATCAATTCCTGCACTCACCGATGGAGGTGTTGTCACCGTGACATCCACTTGATCCGTATTTGTACAACCGTTTACATCTGTTCCTGTTACCGTATAGGTTGTTGTTCCAGCTGGAGGCGCAAATGGAACGCCATCAACCACACCATTATCCCAAGAATAGCTAACAACGCCTGAACCTGATAGCGTGACAAGCACGCCAGCACATACCGTTTGATCCAGGCCTGCATCCACGACAGCTCCAGGAGCTACGGTGACATCAACTTGATCTGTATTGTCGCAACCACTCGCATCGGTTCCGGTTACGGTATATGTTACCGTACCAATCGTTTGGACAAACGCAACCCCATCGGTTACGCCGTTATTCCAAACATAACTCGTTGCGCCGCCACCATTTAACGTAACAGGTGCTCCATCGCAAACTGATTGATCAACTCCCGCCGTTACGATTGGAAGCGCATTCACAATAATCGTTTCAGTTACTCCGCTGAATTGGATACATGAGCCATCGTCGATTGAATCCAGTACAATCGTTTGATTTATAAGCGCACCAATGACCGTAACGTCTGCCGTTCCACTCAATAGGGTTGTTGACTGTATTGGTCCACCACCAAGCGAATAGGTGACAACAGATCCTGGAGTTCCAGTAAGTGTAAAAATGGCATCATCGCCAGCGCAAACTGGGGTATTGGTTGTAATCGCTACAGTTGGCAGTGGAAGAACGACCGTTGTGGCACTTGTCCCTAAAATTTCTACACATTGTCCATTGTCTGCGGAAACAAGATTAAGCGTCACATCAGCCGTAGCGTTGAGTACCGACATATAGATCGTGTCCTCGAAAAAGAAAACAGTTGCGTCGGGTCCACCAAAATTATAGGTGAGCGTGATTCCGTCGTGAGCAATAATTTCAAAGTAAGCCGAATCACCCGAACAGATAGGTCCATTCGCTGTTACAGTTACGTGCGGGCTTTCGAACTCAGGAATATCAAAGGTCAAAGAAGATGAACATCCCACTGCATCTGTCACAGTGACTGTATACGTTCCACCAATTAAACCCAATCGCGTTGGAGGTCCTGCACCGATGTCGGTCCAAACATAATTGAAAGGCGCAGTTCCGCCGGAAACCGCAACCGTGACAGCGCCGTCTGTTTCACCCTCGCAATTCGCGACAAGTGTTTGCACGTAAAGCACAGGACTTGTAAGCGAAGGGGTAACATCAATACTGTCCGAAGTTGTACAGCCTGATGCAACATTTGTGGCTGTCACTTGATAATTTCCGACACCTAAGCCTGTAATCGTGGAAGAAGTGCTATTGGATGTTGAGCCACCATTGTCCCACGCAAAATTGTAAAGACCTCCCCCTGCTACGTTCGCCGTTGCGGTCCCATCACCCGAACATATCACTGAAGTTGAAGAAAGCGTTAAAACAGGATTTGGATTCACTGTTACAACAAACGGAATCGAAAGTGGGCAGCCATAAATCGTTTGTCCCCCGCCAGTGATTGAGCCGTAAACACTTGAGGTATAAGTTGTTGTTATTGAAGGGTTTACACTAATACTTCCGGGTGTCACTTGCACAGAATTGAGAAGTGGACTCCAAACAATTGAATCGGAAGGGTTCAAACCAGCCAAGGAAAGCACCGTCGATTCACCATCACAGAGCGCCACGTTTCCGGAACCTGTTGCCGTTGGAACTGGAATGACATATAAATAGACAACATCCGCAGGAGAAAGTCCGCAGCAATCAGTTGTCATCGCCATCGTTATTTGGAAAAATCCTGGAGTATTGAATTGCGTTGAGACGTCTTGAACATTTCCTGGATTAGGAATTGCACCATTAAAGTTCCACGCATACGTATCTGCATAATAAACACTCTCAAACGTCGTGAAATCACCTTGACAAACCACAAAAGTATCCACGCCAATAGCAGGAGCACTCGTCGCAATTTCTGAAACAATGTTGCCTCCGAAAGCAATATTGTGAAATCCTAAATAGCTATTCGCACCTGCAACAAGGTCATATC
>JBFYPU010000129.1:0-7113 GCA_041303175.1 Crocinitomicaceae bacterium
CCGTCTCTCCAACAGGTTGTGTCGCATACGGATACAATGACGCCACTAGATTGTAGGTGTGCGTTTTGTTCAAGGCTGGCAAATAATTGATAAATGCGTCCGCCAATTCTTGGTTTCGATCGGAACGGTAACTCATGTTGTCCACTGATTTCGCAGAAAGCAAAATACCCAATCCTTTTTGCGAGTAACCAAAATTGAACAGGGCGGCGTGACCATAATTGTAAATAAACGCATTGTCCGTCGAAGGATCTTGCTCCTTGATGATGTACTCGCCGTCGAGGGTAAATTTCCCGTAACGCAGCGCGAGACGACCGCCATACGACCCCACATTTTCTGGAAGAATCAAATCTTCGCGATCATCTACTTGGTATTTGCTCATAAATGAACCACCAACCGTTACGTCCAATTTTGATTCTTTGAGTTTTTCAAACATGGAGTTGATGTGCAACTCCGTATCAAAACCGCGAACGATTCCACCTGAGTGCACAATTCTACCATCTTGAAAGGACAAACGTTGGTATCCATAAACTCCTTTGATCACAACTCCATCGTGTGGACGAAGAATGATGCGCCCACCATCCATCATGTTGTCGTAACCCAACGCGCGATCCTCGTAGGCTCTAAAAATCATTCCCGAACCAAATTGCTCGTAGAACGACCCGAGTGTTACATCCACAAAGTCATTGGTATATCCGACATAACGCATTCCAATTCCGGTCCCATCAAAACGATTCGGATAGCCTTGAATTCTAGGTAAGTAGGATTCAACGCGCATTCCAGCTTTGAAATTTCCGTTGGTGTAAAACACATTCATGTAGGAATTCATCAAGCCTTTTTGCGCAGGCTGATTTGCACCGATAAGCGTGTCATCGTTCAAATACTGAAATGTGGTTTCAATATTCCCAGTAATCGTACCGCTGTTAATTTGACTATATCCTGCCAGGGACACCGTCGCTGCAACCAAGCAGAGAAGTATTTTATTCATAGAAGTTATTCCTTAAAAACGCTCGAAAGCGTGAGACTTATTTGTTCGCGACTTTCTTAAGCGCTTCGTACAAAGCATCTTCATCACCTGGAGCATAGTTGTTGTGCGAATACACAATGGTTCCGTCAGTATCAATGATAAAGGTATGTGGTACGTTGTTCACGCCCATAGCTCGTTTGAAATCTCCGTTGGTATCCATTAATACAAGGTATTCCCAATTTTTCCCATTGGCATACATTGGCACCGATTTTTTCGTTTTCTCATCATCCACAGAAACAGCAACAAGGTTTACACCTGTTTCTTCCTGCCAGTCCGGGTACACTTCGTGGATCGTATTCAACTCAGCTTTGCAAGGAGAGCACCAGGTAGCCCAAAAACTAATGATCACAGGTCCATCAAAACCAAGGTCTGCTGTATTCATATCATTCCCATCCATATCCTTCAAGTGAACAGATGCGATTTTTTTTCCTGTCGCGTCTTCATGTGAGAGCGTATCATCTTGTGCGAATGACCCTGTTACGAATGCGAGTCCAACAAATAAGAGTGCAATTTTTTTCATGATTCAATTTTCTTGTTTTGGTTCGATGGAGTATTTCAAAAACCCTGCCGAAGTCAAATGTAAGTGATTTTTACCGTTCACGATTTCAGAAGTTCTTGTAGATTATTGTAATCCTAAAGGCACAATAAAAATATTCAACTTCTGAATTCAGGGCGATTGAGCCAAAAAATAGCTTTCATTTCTTTTATTTTCAGAATTTGGTGCGATCCTTGCAAGATGTGATTTTGTATGTAGGAAAAACATATATTTGTTAGAACAAAACGATTTAGTATGAAAAGAACATTACTCACACTCTTAACATTTGCAGGTTTCACGGCCTTTTCTTTCGGACAGATTGAAATGAGCATTGGTACTTCTGGAGATCTTTCAGGAACCCAAGTTGACTATACTTCTGCTGGGGCGGAAGTAATTGTTGATGTTCACATAGAGAATAACACGGGTGTTTCAAAAGATTTGACCATCTTGCGTGAGCGCATCAATCCAAATGCAACATGGACGGATTATTTGTGTTGGGGACATTCAACTGATCCTTTTGGTGGAACGTGCTATCCCGCATCGTTAATGAATTATGTAGAATGGACAACTCCAACGACTGTTGAAATCGGTAATGGTGAGGCGGGAACGTTGGCTGTTCACATTTTGCCTGAAGGTGATAATGGTTGTACAGTTTACCGTTATAAAGTAATGGATGGAACAAATGCACTTGATTCAATTGATATCAGTGTTTGCAAAACAGCGGATGTTGAAGAACTTGAACCATTCTCAATCAGCGTTGCGCCAAACCCTGCAAACTCGTATGTTAAGATCAAAACGACAGGCGTAGAAGGAGCAAGCTTTAAAATTGTTGACGTACTTGGAAATGTTGTTGTGAAAGAATCCATTATGGGAACTTCAAAAACAATCAACACAGAGAGCTACAAAAATGGTGTTTACTTTATCATCGTTGAGTCTGAAGGGCAAAAGCCAATCAACAAGAAAATTATCGTGAGACACTAGTTTCACCCATAAAAATAGTGAAGGCGGATCGGTAGATTCGCCTTTTTTCTGCATTCAATTTTGTATCTTTGGTAGCGATGAACGACGCAAATTTTCCAGCACACTACTTAATAGCAATTGAAGCTGCCATGGAGGCGTCTGAAGTTATTACGGAAATTTATCAGGACATTGTTACTCCCACATTCAAGTCTGACGGTTCGCCAGTCACAATTGCCGATCTTGCTGCATCCAACATTATTGCCCAACACTTACTACCAACGGGCATTCCGATTCTTGGTGAGGAAACAGAAAAAGCGGGTTTCGAAGAACGACTAAGCTGGACAGAAAACTGGTGTGTCGATCCCCTAGATGGTACCAAAATGTTTCTTCAACGCAATGGCGAGTTTTCCGTAAACATCGCGCACATTGTTGGCGGTCAACCCCGATTTGGTGTCATTGCAAGTCCCATTAACCGCGAAATCCTTGTGGGAGGCGAAGCGTTTGGTTGCTACTTGATTCCTTTTGATCACATCAAACAGCCTGATTTGTGGCAAGAATTGTTGACGCATGAACAACTCAATGACCCAATGCGCGTGATCTGTTCGCACAGCTATCAAGCCTTTCACGGTGGTCCCGAATTTGAGCCATACACCAAAAACCGACCATTTGAGTACGTTCGAAGAGGGAGTGCCTTGAAATTTTTCGATCTCGCAAGCGGCGCGGCAGACATTTACCCGCGATTTGCCCCGACAATGGAATGGGATATCGCTGCTGGTCACGCCATATTGAATGCACTTGGAGGAACCGTGATCAATGCGCACACCTTAGAGCCTTTGACCTATAATAAGGAAGATTTATATAACCCACATTTCATCGCGAAAACAAAGGCTGTTCTGTTATGATGCGAATGGTGGTCATATCATTTGTGTTTTGGGGGAGTTTTTTTTCCTTCGGACAACAAAATTTGATCCCGCTGCATTCGTTTTACAAAGATCAATTGTTTGCCAATAAGCTAGCGCAACCGTATAACGAAGGTTCATTCCTTCCCGTGAGCGAGGGCGTGTATCACCTCATCCCAGCAATTGTCGATTCGAGTGCCCGTTACTATACCGTGACAGATATCCTTTTTAAGAAGCACCTCATCGAAATCACGAGCAAAGATTGTTATATAACGATTAGTCCAGCCGCCAATCTTTCCTATGGAAAAGACTTCATGGATACATCAGATCGACGTTTAATGCAGAATACCCGGGGTGTATTTGTTGAAGGTGACTTTTTCAAGCGCTTCTCGTTCGCGACATCTTTCTATGAAAATCAAGCGCGGTTTGCGGCCTACGAAAACGATTACTATTCGAGTGTTGGTGAGCGTTATCAAGGTTCAGGTGGCTATTTTGCTCAAAATGCCGTGATTCCGGGTGCTGGTCGCACAAAGGATTTCAAAACGGACGGCTACGATTATGCCTTTGCGGTTGGGTATTTGTCCTACAATCCGATCGATGCTATTCGGCTTACGGCTGGAAACAATTCACAGTTTATAGGAGATGGCGACCGATCCATTTTGCTATCCGATAATTCCGTTGCCGCGCCCTACTTCCGAGTAGATTGGAAAATCAATTCATTGTTTAATTTTACCTATTACCGCTCCCGACTTGTAAATCTACTTAGACGAAGCGCAAGCAGCTCAGCCGAAGTGTATTATGAAACCAAGGGGCATTCAGTCAATTATTTCACCTATAAACCAACGACGAAAATAAGCGTGAGTTTGTTTGAAGGTTCCATCTGGAATAGGGGGGATTCGCTCACAAGTACGTTGTCGCACCCTTTGTATTACAATCCCGTTCCATTCGTTTCTGGATTGTTGCTCAAAGGAAAAAATGAAGTCGTTTCCTTGCTCGGCATCAATGCAAATTATCAGTTAGCAGACAATCACCGCATTTATGGCCAAATAGCTATGAATGATTGGAACACTCAAAAAATTGGCTATCAATTGGGGTATCGCGGATACGATTTCTTTGGGTTGAACGACTTTTTGATTCAATTGGAATTCAATCATGTTCCTTCGGGGATGTATGAAACGGACAATCCACGTTTGAATTATTCGCACTACAATTTGCCGCTTGCGCACGTTAAAGGAAGTGGATTTCGAGAAGTCATTGCCCGTGCCAACTATGAATACAAGCATTGGTATGTCGATTCAAAATCGGTGATGTTTCTTCTGATGGACTATTCGCAAACAGCGCATTTGGCGCTATACGATGCAGGATCGCGCATTGATGGTGTTGTATTCTATCAGTCAGTTGAATTGGGTTATCGTTTCAATCGAAAAATGAACCTCTCCGTTTTTGGGAGATGGCGTCTGCGCACCATTTCTGAAGTTGGAATGTCGATGGCCAATACGGTTCAAATTGGATTGCGCACAGGACTTACCAATCACTACGACGATTTCTAATGAAATGCTGGCTATACATATCGCTTTTCTTTTGTTCTGTTTCTTTTGGACAGGGAGAAATTGGACGCTTGTTTGAGGAGCTTCCGACTGATTCCATTGTAATTCGGGGCGCACAGACGCACACGAGTTTACGACCAGCCATTCGCCAGCACAATTTTTCCAAGAACTACCTTCGCTTATCACCATTGGCAGATTTGAACTTTGTCCAAGGAGAGAAATCGCAGTACAAAATTGGAGTGGGTGGCGAAATCACAGCTGTCGCAAACGACAAATGGTACTTTCAAATTGCGGCCATTCAAGGCTTGAGCAACTTAGATTCGCTCTTCTCACCAAAAACCTACGTTGCCATAAATCGCCCTGAAACAACAATATATACGGACATTCGAAGTAGAATTTCCTACACACCCAACCACATTTTCAACTTTCAAGCAGGTTTAGATCACAACTTCATTGGCGAAGGCGCACGTTCCTTGTTTTTGAGCGATGTTGGAAAGCCCTATCCATTTGGCCTGATCCGTGCAAAATTTTGGCGATTTGAGTACAGCGTTTTGTATCAATTTATGAAGGAACGCGATCAAAATCAATGGGAAGGAAAATTTGCGTCAAGTCATCATATTTCCTTTAATCCTGCAAAATGGCTGAACATCGGGATTTTTGAAACGGTCATTTTCCAACCGAAAGACACCCTGCTTAATCGCGGTTTCGATGTGGAATATTTGAACCCCGTGATTTTTTACCGACCGCAAGAGTATGCACTGGGTTCATCGGATAACGTGCTGTTGGGTATGGAAATTTCGGGTCATATCAACAGCCGTCACACGATCTATTCGCAAGTGATCTTGGATGAATTTTACCTTGCTGAACTTCAGGCAAAATCCGGCTGGTGGGCGAATAAGTTTGGCGCGCAATTGGGTGTAAAGGGCCGACTTGATCACGGTAACCAGCGTTTTTTCTATCGTGTCGAATACAATTATGTTCGACCTTATACGTATTCCCACATTTCCGAAGAATTGAATCATGGAAATCAAGGTACGAGCTTGGCTCATCCGTATGGATCAAATTTCATGGAGCTATTGGGCGAATTGAAATGGAATTTGAACAAGTGGAACGCAAAACTGTTTGTGAATTACGCCGTTCAGGGTGAAGACAAAGATGGATTTAGCTACGGTGGCAACATTTATCAACCCTACGTGAATCGTCCGTATGAGTACGGTCATTACACGGGACAAGGAGCTCAAGTCAATCGGTTTAACACCATTATATCGGGTTCATACCGCGTCATGAAAGATGGAAATCTACAGGCGTTCATGGAACATCATTTCCGTTTTGCGACCAATCAACCTTCGATGAATTACATGTTGGTGGTTGGAATTCGCAGTCAACTGTGGAATGATTATCGGAATTATTGAGCGGCAGTAAATCAAGTGCTTCTTTTGAAAAGGACGGGTTCATTCGTTTAAAATCAAGGTATTTTTAATAAGTTTAGTTTTTAAAATTGAACAGATGTATAACGTTCTCAACATAACTATTTTTTGCGTGCTCTTTTCCTTCGCTGCGGCAGGACAAGTCAACTTTCTCGATTGGAGCGTTCCGATGGAGTTAAACAGGGATTACATTCACGAAGAGCTCATTCTGAATGGTGAAACTGACTTTTTAGTACTGCGAAACAATGATTTCAGACGAAAACGCTTAATTATCGATACGTATTCCGGTTTGCAGCAAGGCAATCGAATCACGGTTGATCCAGGCGTCTCGATTGATTTTTCCTCAATTGAGGCGCAAGAAGTCTTCGGAGAGAAATTTTTAGTGATCGGTCAAACGGAAGCAGATCAACAAACTACCGGAGCGATTCAAACTTATTCGATGGACTTGAATGTTCCCGAAAAACGCATGGAACTTTTCACTGAAAGCGATCCTCTTGAAAATAATTTTTCGTTTCGAGTTGAAAAATCGACCAACAACGAATACCTCTTGATTGCTTGGACCTCGGAGCAATATGCAAGCGGTGCATTTAGTCCAATTGGCTACGTTGTCTTAAATCGGGACTTAGTGGTGCATCAACGTGGTGATTTTCAACTACCTATTTCCGATGGTTTCATTCGGTTGAATGAATTTCACATTTCTAATGAGGGCGCGTTGTTCGCC
>JBFYPU010000130.1:0-3068 GCA_041303175.1 Crocinitomicaceae bacterium
TCATAATATTGGTAGCTCAATTCGTAATAGGCTTGGAAGTAATCATCCGGCCATTTTTTGCGTCTTCCCAAACCAACACCAATTCCAGTGATTCCCATTCCTTGGTATTCGGCTTTGTTGCGCAAATAACCATTTCCAAGTGCGGTATGGTTCATCCAAAATGAAAGAGAGTTGGGCTTTTTGCCTCCGAGCCATGGCTCAGTGAATGAGAAATTATACCCTTGAAAGAAGCGTCCATTGGTTTGTGCTCTGATCTGCAATTTTTGACCGTCTCCACCTGGAAGGGGTGTCCATGATCCCGCTTTGAACATGTTTTTGACGCTGAAATTGTTGAACACCAAACCGAGCGTTCCAATTAAACGGCCACCTTGACCATTGACACCAGCACCACCGTATCCTCCAGAAAGTTCAATTTGATCGGATGATTTTTCTTCAACGATGTATTCGATGTCCACTGTTCCATCTTGCGGATTTGGAATGGGATTTACTTGGAAGGCTTGTTCGTTGAAGTAACCCAATTGCGCCAATTCACGCTGGGTTCGAATAATGTCGTTTCGATTGAAGAGGTCTCCTGGTTTGGTCCGAATTTCTCGGCGAATGACATAATCGTTGGTCTTCGTATTTCCTTTGATGATAACACGACGTACACGCGCTTGTTTGCCTTCGATGATGCGCATTTGGTAGTTGATCTTGTTGTCAACAACACCCATTTCAACGGGAATTACTTGGAAGAAGAGGTAACCTCGATCCATGTACAGGGATGAAATATCGCGACCGTCTTCACTCATAAACAAGCGCTGATCGAGCAATGATTTGTTGTAGATGTCGCCAGGATTAATCCCCAAGACGGTATCCAAAAAGGAGGATCGAAACTTTGTGTTTCCAACCCATTCTATTTCTCCGAAATGGTATAAGTTCCCTTCATTGAAATTCAGTTCAATTTGGAGATTTTTGCTGTCTGCTAGATACACCGTGTCGGAGTCGATGGTTGCATCGCGCAAACCAATGGCGTTGAATTTTTCTATTACGGCTTTTTTATCACGTGTGTAGGCAGATTGAGAAAATTTGGATCGCTTGAAGAATCGCCAAAATGCTTTTTGTTTTGTATCCTTCATGGCCATTCTCAATTTCCATGTCTTCACGGATTCAGCATTGTTGAAATTGAGTTCTCCGATTTTTACACGGTCGTTTTTATCAATATCAATGGTGAAAATCTCTGAATTGGAGATTAAGGAATCGGTTGTACGGCCAATGTTTACATCTACGGAGTAATGTCCTTTTTCACGGAAATAGCCTTTGATTTTACTTTCAGTTGCAAAAATGAGGTTTTCGGTGATTGTTTTTCCTGAAAAGAGGTCAATTTCCTCACGGATTTTATCCGCATCCCGTTTGTTTACTCCTCTAAATCTGAAGCGTGAAAGTTTTGGACGAGGCGTCACTTTGATCACCAAATAAACAACGCCAGCAATTTCGCGGTCAACATAAATTTCGACATCCGAAAACAGTCCTTCGTTCCATAAATTTTTGATGGCGGTTGAGATTTGTTCTCCTGGAATCGTAACGTTTCCACCTTGGCGCAATCCTGCTATCAATTTGATAGCGTTGTGGTCAAAATTGTCTGCCCCTTCTACGCGGATGGGCCCCATTTGGTATTGCACTGGACGCAGGAGATCGATGTAGATTCCATTGCCAACGGCTTGAGGACCATTACTGAGACTGTCCGACTGTCCAAAAATGCTTTGTGCAGAGGAACATCCAACCAGCAGAAGTAGAAGCGAAAGTTGTTTTAGTGTCATAAATTATTTCTCAAGTTGTGCCGAAACCAGACCGAAGCGACGTTCGCGGGATTGGTAATCGAGCACTGCGTTGTATAAATCTTCTCGTTTGAAGTCTGGCCAAAGGACTTCGGTAAAATGGAATTCCGCGTAGGCAATTTGCCACAGCAAAAAGTTGCTTACTCGGCGTTCTCCACTGGTGCGAATCAACAGCTCGGGATCAGGAATTCCGCGTGTTGACAACATGCTTGCAACGGTTGCTTCATCCACTTGATCAAGCGCCAAATTTCCCGATTGCACCAATCGGGCTATTTGTTTTGTTGCAGTGACCAATTCCCATTTTGCGCTGTAATTGAGTGCTAAAATGAGGTTAATACCCGTATTGTCTTTTGTTCGATCAAACGCTGCTTGGAGTTCATTTCTGCACAAGGTTGGCAGGCCTTCAAAATCTCCTATGCTTGAAATGATGACATTGCTTTCGTGCAATTCTTCCACCTCACCGCTAATCGTACGTACTAATAAATCCATGAGTCCGTCCACTTCATCTTTTGGGCGATTCCAATTTTCTGTTGAAAACGCGTAAAGTGTGAGGTATTCGACGCCAATTTCTTGAGCTGCTTTCAATGCTTCTCGCACTGCTTCCACACCAAAATTGTGCCCAAAGAGACGTTCTTCTCCTTGTTTTTGTGCCCATCGTCCATTTCCATCCATAATGATGGCAATGTGCTTCGGTGTATTTTTGCGATCAATTTTGTCCAGCAAACTCATTTATTTCAATTATTAACGAAAATAAGTAAAGTATCGTATTCACTCCTATAATATGCAGTTACACTTAACGTACTTTAACAAAAGAATGGGCAAAGATAGGGCTTTTTGGCGAAAAAGGGTGTATCCATTCTATCCGCTCTGAAATATGCACTCACCCCAAGGAAAACTGCTTTCTCTATTGAATTTTAATTGAAATCTGAACTGTAATTTAGAATCGAAGTGAGGTTAAAAAACCAATAATTCTGCTTTACGCAAGGCTAAAAAACCGTTGGAAATTAGAAAAAGATCAAAATCGCCGTTTGTTGCTTCAAAGTCCAAGCGCAATTCGGCAAGGGTGAGTTGTTTGTTTGTTTCGATTCGCAGGTGAGGTAATTTTTTCAACAACCACATTCCTTCTTGCACTGGAAAATCGGCGGAAACAACTTCGTTTTTTGCGTGTATTGTCCATCTGACTATTGTCCACGTTTCACCTCGTTTCGATTTTGTGAGTTGCTCGATTTCGGGTTCGCCACCTAACCATAAGGG
>JBFYPU010000131.1:0-9044 GCA_041303175.1 Crocinitomicaceae bacterium
GCGAAATTTGATTTCGGTTTGACTGGCTTTTCCTCAATCGAGATCGCATTCATGTCCTGATCAAACTCCACCACACCATAACGCTCAGGATCACTCACGTGGTAAGCATAAACAACTCCACCCAAAGGATCCGCATTTTCTTTTAAGAGATTTCCCATTCCTGCACCGTAGAAAATGTTATCACCCAAAATCAACGCAACTTTATCGTCACCAATGAATTTTTCGCCGATCACAAAGGCTTGAGCAAGACCGTTTGGAACCACCTGTTCAGCGTATTCGAACCTACATCCCAAATCCTTGCCATCACCCAACAACTTCTTGAAATTCGGCAAATCATGCGGTGTTGATATGATCAAAATTTCCTTTATCCCAGCAGACATGAGTACTGACAAGGGATAATAAATCATGGGTTTATCGTATATCGGCATGAGTTGTTTACTCACGGCTAGGGTTAGCGGGTGCAAACGAGTACCAGATCCACCAGCGAGAATGATTCCTTTCATAGTTGAAACGAGTTAGGGTTAAAAATAGCGAAATGTTGATCCTGTCTCACACTACTTCTTCACGCGATTTAGCATCTGGTCCGTCCAATGGGTTTGGCACCACATCAATATCGTCCCAATCAAGATCACTTTCCTCCGTATATGCATCAAAGAACGGTTCCACAAACGATTTGGTTGTGATTCGCTGTTCAAGCGACAACAAGAGACTTGGTAAAAGAACCAAATTGGTAATCATCGCGATGAGTAGCGTTAATGAAATCAGTAATCCAAGCGCCTGAGTTCCACCAAATTGAGAAAACGTGAACATGGAAAAACCACAGAAAAGCACGATAGACGTATAGAACATCCCAAGCCCGGATTCACGAAGTGCCAAAAGGACACATTCTTTCAAATCCCATTGTTTCGACTTCAATTCAAGTCGGTATTTTGCGAGGTAGTGAATGGTATCATCCACAGAAATTCCGAATGCAATACTGAACACTAGGAGCGTTGAAGGTTTCAATGGAATTCCGAACCAACCCATGATTCCAGCCGTGAAAAGTAAAGGAATGAAATTTGGCACGAGTGAAATGAGCACCATACGCCAAGAACGGAAGAGCAGTGACATGAGTAACGCGATGGTTACGATGGCAAATAGTAAACTGGTGAACAAATTGAATACGAGGTACTTTGTTCCTTCTGAAGCAACACGCGACGCACCCGTAATGGTGATCTCAAAATACTCTTTATCAATCGCTCTTCGAAGTTGATTTGGGAAGTCCTTTTTGCCGTATTCTTTTTTGATCAAATCTGGATTCAAATCGAACGCTTGTATCCGCTTGGGATTTCCATTTGCGACAATTTTTGTCAATGAATTGAAGATTGCTGCGTTTTCAAAAACGATAGAATCGTAGTAAGCCCGCTTCTTTTTCGTCGTAGCCAACTTATAGAACTTCTCAATTCTTGCTTTGTCAGGATTCAGAATGTTGTCTATTTGCAACTCCATTGTATCGACAACATCGCTCACATCATACGATCCAATGTCCATCATTTGGGATCGAATTCTAAGTACACGATTTGCCGTATCAACAAACTCGCTTATTGCCATTCCCGCGGTATTCGAATTGGTGACAATTGAACTATCGATATAATTTTTGAGAACGCTTAATTTCCGCTTGTTCGTGACGAGCTTAAATTGGTCGTAATCGTTGTCATTATAAGCCATATTGGCTCCTTTGAGCACATCAATGAAGGAAATAAATCGCGTAAATAACGTATCTTTAGAATACCTGTTTTGAATGCTGTCAAGGGATTGGAGTGTATGGCTTTTAGACAAGCGACTATTTTCCTTGTAGTCGATCATTATTTCGAAAGGCACTGAACCACCAAAATTCTTCTGAATGAAATCAACATCTTTTAGAATTTGATCTCCTTCTGGTAGGTCGCCCGTCAAATTTCCAGTAGCCTGAATGCGCATCATACCAATTGCACTGAAAACCACCAACGCGATTGTCACAACATAGACCCAACGTCTGTGGTTCGATGTTATATTCACCAAGCCGTTTAGAAGCCCCACTGCAAATTTACGATCCAAGTGCTTGAGGTGCCGTTCGCGCGGTTTTTTGGAGAATGACAGGATGATAGGTAGAATACAAATTGACAAGATAAACACCAGCATGATGTTAACTGCTGCACTGATTCCAAACTCAACCAATTTTGGAGAATTCGTAGTAATAAAGGTCAAAAATCCAACTGCTGTCGTAAGATTGGTCAAGAAGGTTGCGGTTCCAATTTTCCGAATCACACGAGCAAGGGCCTTTACTTTATTTCCGTGTTCCTTGACTTCTTGATGATATTTGGTAATCAAGAAAATGCAATTCGGAATTCCAATCACGATCATGAGCGGAGGAATCAGCGCCATGATAATTGTGAGATCGAAGCCGAGTAAACCAATGAACCCCATTGACCAAATCACGGCAACTACCACAATGAGGTTACAGATAAAGACGACCCGAATCGAGCGGAAGAACATGTAAAGCAAGAGTGATGAAACAAGAATTAAGAGCCCAACGAAAATGTACATTTCATTGATAACTCGCTTTCCGATAATGACACGTAAGTGAGGAAGTCCAGCAAAGCGAACGTGTCCAAATTCTGATTTATAGGTTGATGCTAAGTTTTCAATATCAAGAACGACATTTGCCTTTTTTTGATCTAACAGAAATCGACCGTCTATTTCGACCATCATCAACGACGCATTTTTGCTATTGAACAGCAAATCTTTGTACATTGGATTGTCTCGAATTTCTCGTTTAATCGAATCAATTGATTTTTCAGTGTAAGTGGTATCCGAAAAAACCTTGTGGGCTTCAAATTTTCGTTTTTCGCGGTTGTTGTAGATAGAAAAAAGGTTCGCCTCAGAGACTACTGATTCTACACCATCCAATTTGAGGATCAAATCGCCTAATTCTTTCCATTTCCGAAAGCCATTTTCTGTGTAGAGCGAATCCGTTTGAATCCCAATCACGAGTACCCCGCCATCTTCGCCAAACATGCCCTGAAAACGCTCGTAATCGATGCTTGCTTGAGCACTTTTGGGCAACAAAACGCCGTAGCGGTTGTCAAGTTTCATGCCCGTGACAGCGTGATAGCCTAGAAAGACAGTCAGAAGCGTCAATAACCCTATGATTATCAGCCTATTTCGCAAAATTAGATTAGCAATAAATTGCCACATACACGTGCTCTTAACTTAAAAACAAGGTACAAAGTTACTATAATAAATTGGGCTACAAAGTATTTAACAAGTCAATAACGACGGTATTTTGGGGTTGGAGGACCGTGCGCCGATTCGTTGCGTTGCAAGCTGTGTCGATGTCAGACTATCGATGATCCGAGCGACAGAATGCTCATTCTCCGATAGATTAGAAGTTCTTTTCGGTGAGAATGCGGTTCATTTCAATTTGAATTGCTTGTGCTTGCGAGGCTGCTGCATGTGCGAAGTTTTCATCGCCCGACGCGTAAATGATTGCACGGGAAGAATTTACAAGTAATCCACAATCGTCATTCCAGCCGTAGCTCGCAACATCATCAAGTGATCCGCCTTGTGCTCCAACTCCGGGAACAAGAAAAAAGTGGGTTGGAACAATTTTTCGTACTTCGCCAATTCCTTCCGCACGGGTTGCTCCCACCACGTACATCATGTTTTCATCTGTTCCCCAATCCATGGATTTTTTGAGAACCTTTTTGTAGAGTTCCACATTGTTTCCGTCCGCCATGAATTGAAAATCGAGCGCACCTTTGTTAGAGGTTAACGCCAGTAAAATCACCCATTTTCCTGGAAATTCAAAAAACGGGGTAACACTATCTGATCCCATGTAAGGAGCGATGGTTACCGCATCTGCATCAAGGTATTCAAAAAATGTCTTCGCGTAATAATGCGACGTATTTCCAATGTCACCGCGTTTGGCGTCCGCAATCGTGAGGATGTTTTTTGGAATGTAATCCAGTGTTTTTTGGAGCGAATCCCAGCCTTTTGGTCCGTGACATTCATAGAACGCTACGTTGGGTTTATAGGCCACACAAAAATCCTTGGTGGCATCAATGATCGCTTTATTGAATTCAAAAATCGGATCTTCCGTATCCAAGAGGTGCGGCGGAATTTTATCGAGATCAGGATCCAATCCAACGCATAAGAAGGATCGTTTTAGGCGAATTTGCTCAATGAGTTGTGCACGTGTCATGGTATTCGATTATCAGATTCTTGTGTTGAAAATTCAACCACGGAACCGCATTAAAGTTTCTCTTCTTTCAATTTTTCGGCATTTTCAGCCATTTTCAACGAATCAATCATTTCTTGTACATCACCATTCATAAAGGCGTTCAAATTGTACATTGTTTTATTGATTCGGTGATCCGTGATGCGACCTTGCGGATAATTATAGGTTCTAATCTTAGCGGATCGATCACCCGTTGACACCAATGATTTTCGATGTTCAGCACGTTCAGTCTGAAGTTTTTCCAATTCAATTTGGTAGAGGCGTGAACGCAACATCGAAAGGGCTTTTTCCAAGTTTTTGTGTTGCGAGCGACCATCTTGACATTCCGCTACCACTCCCGTTGGAATGTGCGTCAAGCGAATCGCGGATTCTGTTTTGTTGACGTGCTGCCCACCTGCTCCCGAAGCACGATACGTATCGCGTCGCACATCGGCCATGTTCAACTCAAAATCCACCTCTTCCGCTTCTGGCAGAACTGCCACGGTGATCGCGGAGGTGTGAACACGACCTTGCGATTCCGTTTCAGGTACGCGTTGCACACGGTGTACACCTGATTCAAATTTCAATACACCATAAGCCGCAGGCGCATCAATGTTCATGGTGATTTCCTTGAATCCTTTCGTTCCGCCTTCATTGGAATTGATCACCTCGTAGGGCCAACCCATTTCTTTGAAATACATCGTGTACATTCGGAAGCAGTCTTCCACAAAAATACAGGCTTCATCCCCACCTGTTCCAGCGCGGAGCTCCATGATTGCGCACTTTTCATCTTCCGGATCAACTGGTATGAGCATATACTTGATTTCCTCTTCCATGATCGGTCGACGCGTTTCCAGATCGTCAATTTCCGCTTTCGCCATTTCGCGCATTTCAGGATCCGTTTCTTCCTTCAATAAGCTTCGCGAGCTTTCAATGTTTTCCAGTAAGGTCTTGTAGGATTTATACACCACATCCAATTGTTCAAGGTCTTTGTATTCCTTGTTCAATCGAACATAGCGTTTCATATCACCAATAATGTCTGGATCGACAATCAATTTTCCGACTTCCATAAATCGGTAGTGAATGGCCTCCAGTTTTTGTAGTAAATCACTCATAATTATGCGTATAGAAATTCACCGTACGGCGATTTGATCGTTAGTTTTTTTGTTTCTGCTGCCTCCACTCTTCCCACGATTTGCGCGTCCACGTTGAACGACTTCGCAATGGCGATTACATCTTCAGCCAGTTCCTCGGAAACATAGAATTCCATTCGGTGACCCATGTTGAACACTTTATACATTTCTTCCCATGTTGTCCCCGACTCTTCTTGAATCATTTCAAAGAGCGGTGGAGTTGGAAACAAGTTATCTTTAACGATGTGAACATCATTCACGAAGTGCAGCACTTTGGTTTGTGCTCCGCCCGAGCAATGTACCATTCCATGTATGTTCGCTCTATGTTTATCCAAAATTTGCTTTACAATTGGCGCATAGGTTCTCGTTGGCGAAAGCACCATTTTCCCCGCATCCAAGGAAGTGATTGTTGCATCCGTCAAATTTTTTGATCCAGAATAAACGAGCTCCTCGGGTACAGCAGCATCAAAACTTTCGGGATATTTCGCAGCAAGGGTTTTATTGAACACATCGTGTCGAGCGGACGTTAATCCGTTACTACCCATTCCACCGTTGTATTCCGTTTCGTAGGTAGCCTGACCAAACGACGCTAGACCTACAATCACGTCACCCGGCTGAATGGTATGATTTGAAATGACATCCGAACGCTTCATCCGACAAACCACGGTTGAATCCACAATAATCGTTCTCACTAAATCCCCAACATCTGCTGTTTCACCACCCGTTGAGTGAATCCCAATACCTTGTTCACGGAGCGACTCCAACAGTTCTTCCGTTCCATTAATGATCGCGGAAAGAACCTCGCCAGGAATCAAATTCTTATTGCGCCCAATGGTTGAAGAAAGCAATATTTTATCGGTTGCTCCCACACAGAGCAGATCGTCGATGTTCATAATGAGTGCATCTTGTGCAATTCCTTTCCAAACAGATAGATCGCCAGTTTCCTTCCAATACATGTAAGCGAGCGCCGATTTTGTGCCAGCACCATCAGCGTGCATCACGATGCAATAGTTGTCGTCACCTCCCAAATAATCGGGCACAATCTTACAGAACGCTTGAGGGAAGAGCCCTTTATCCACGTTTTTGATTGCATTGTGAACGTCTTCTTTGCCTGCGGAAACGCCGCGTAGGTTGTATCGAGTATCTGCCATAACAAAAAGTAAGGTGCAAAGGTAGTGAATGAAATAGGAATTAAGAATTAGAAGGAATTAAGAATTGAGAACTTTAGCTCTTCATTCTTCATTAAAAAACGGCACACTCTTTGAATAACCGTATTAAACAATTAAAATCAACGGCTATGAAAAGAAGATTTACATTCGCAATCGCATTATTTTCGGTTCTTTTCTTGACGGCATGTAAAAAAGAGGCATCTGTCAACATCGACCAGAACAGAATTTACTCAGAATATGAACTCGTTTACGACCAAGAGTCGAACCAAACAACTACGAGCGCAACCTTTCGAGTAGATCACAGTTCGGGGAAAAAAATCGAGTTGGTATATCCCTCACGTGTAGGTTTTAATGGCGAAGCCCTCGCATATCGAAAAATGATGGGTCAGTATGACAACGTTCGATCAGGCAATAACCTTAATGGTTCGTTCAAGTATTTCGACAACGACCAAAAAGAGTACACGAACGCATCTGGTGAAATCAGTCCAATTGACATTCCCTTCGGCATGAACAGCATCAGTAGAAATGGGAATTTCTTTCTCCCATGGAATGGTGCGGCTCTTCAACCAGGCGAAACAGTGCAGGTAACTATAGGTGGAGGAAGTCAAACGGGTTCGAGAACCTTCAACGCTACGGCTATCGGTTCAAGCTACATTGTGTTGGAACAAAACCAATTGAACAACTTAGTCGCGGGTACGGCTACGATTCAAATTTCACGACAAAAAACAGCAGGCTTGCAAAATTCAAACCTCTCTGGTGGGAGAATTACCACGACCTACAAAGGACGAAAAGTGCAGATCAATATCACCGGCTAAATCCCGGTCGTTAATTTACTGAAACCTTGATTTTGGAAACAGAATCAGGGTTTTTTTGTTTTCATAAGCATCCGGCATCAGCATGCTTGCTGATGATACATGCTTTTGATTAACTTTAACACCCCATAATCGAAGTTAGAGAATAGAAAAGAAATGATAGTCTGTATTGCAGAGAAACCAAGTGTAGCAAAGGATATCGCCGAAGTGATCGGAGCGAAACAACGCAACGATGGCTATTGGGAAGGAAATGGGTATCAAGTCACTTGGACATTCGGACATCTCTGCACGCTCAAAGAACCGCACGATTACAACGAGAGTTGGAAATATTGGAAACTCGAAGATTTACCCATCGTGCCTTCAAACTTTGGAATCAAGTTGATCACCAATCAAGGCGTTGAAAAACAATTCAATACCATCGCGCGGCTCGTTCAAAATTGTGATGAAGTGATCAACTGCGGTGATGCTGGACAAGAAGGAGAACTCATTCAACGCTGGGTGTTGTTGAAAGCAAAATGCAATGTTCCCATCCGCCGATTGTGGATTTCCTCACTCACCGAGGAAGCAATTCGCGAAGGATTTGGCAAATTACAGGACTCGAAAAAATACGATAACCTCTACGCAGCTGGAAGTGCCCGAGCCATTGGAGATTGGATCCTAGGAATCAACGGAACACGATTATTCACGAAGAAATTTGGTCAAGGAAAAACTACCCTTTCCATTGGACGAGTACAAACGCCAACCCTTGCCATGATCGTTGAGCGTCAAAAAGAAATCGATGCCTTTCTGTCCTATGACTATTGGGAGCTTAAAACCATCTATAAGGAACAGGAATTCAACTGCCAGATCGAACGATTGAAAACCGAAGACCGGGCCACAAAAGGATTGGAATACCTCAAAGAACACGAGTTTGAGATCACGTCATTCGAACAAAAAGAGGGGAAAGAAGGCAATCCGAGGATGTACGATTTAACCTCGCTCCAAGTAGATGGAAATAAGAAATATGGCTTTTCTGCGGATGAAACGCTCAAGCACATTCAGAATCTCTACGAGAAAAAATTGGTCACTTACCCTCGTGTGGATACAACCTATCTCTCCGAAGATTTGCACCCAAAGATTCCGGGGATTTTACAGCGGTTGACCTATTATTCGCGCTTCACAGAAAAAATATTGGGAAAGCCAATCGAAAAATCGAAGGCTGTTTTCGACGATAAAAAAGTGACGGATCACCACGCGATCATTCCAACGGGTGTCTCGCCATCAGGCATTTCGCAAGATGAGCAACGCGTGTATGACTTAGTGACTCGTCGTTTTATCGCTGCTTTTTATCCACCGTGCATCGTTTCCAACACAACTGTTTTGGGCAAGGCGGGTGATCTCGAATTTAAAGCAGTCGGCAAACAAATTTTGTCGCCAGGATGGCAAGAAGTGTATGCTGATATGAAAAAAGCCAGCAAAACGCCCGAAGAGGAAACGATTATGCCCGAATTCACCGAAGGGGAAAAAGGACCTCACGAGCCATCCGTTCACAAAGGAAAAACCTCTCCGCCCAAAGCGTACACCGAGGCAACGCTGCTGCGCGCCATGGAAACTGCGGGCAAACAAGTGGACGACGACGAAATGCGCGATCTCCTCAAAGACAATGGAATCGGCCGACCTTCCACGCGTGCAAATATCATTGAAACCCTTTTTC
>JBFYPU010000132.1:0-9428 GCA_041303175.1 Crocinitomicaceae bacterium
GTTTTGGTGGTGTCTAAATATGCACCTAACTTTTCAGGGTCTCCATTTTTCACGTAAGTGAAAATAAGTGCATCTTGAGCTGTTGCAAATTGACCTAGGAACATTAGCAGACTTAAAATCAACACTACTTTTTTATTGGATTGAATCATGATATATTGTTTAAAGTGTTACAAAATATAAATTAAAAATTAATTTCTCTAATTTGATTTTTTTTTGAATTGCACATGCTTTCCGTATAGCTTAATTGAGGCGCTGAAGCAAGAACTTGTAATTGTTTGATGGCTTCTGGTTACTGGCATTTTTACACGCTTTTTCAAATCATTAAATCTCCTTCTTGCCATCTTTTTTGAATTAATTTTCCTGCTAGAGAATGGAACAATGAGTAACGAATAGTGTTTGAGTAATCGTGCGCTAAGTAAGTTGAATTTACATTCCGCCGCTATGCAATTATGTAAATGTCGTGTCACATGATTAGCCATACAACATTATTGGAAAAAGTAGCATAATTATCAGCTTTATTTTCATGTTCATCTGTTCAGTTCGCATGACTATAACGGCGCAGTCAAAGAACCATACAGGTCTTATTTACCCAACTTTTTAATCTCGAAGGCAAGCATTTTTTATCACGTTTGAATGATTTTCTGAAACCAGATTCCCGATCAAATGAAATATTTCAAGTTCATGGGCGTTTATTGCGGCACATCTCAATTGATTCTCTATGAAAATCTTCGTTTCGCTTCTTTCCTTTCTTGTGGGTTCGTGTGCGTGTGCGCAAGCGGTAAACTACAACGATGTGGTCGTCATTGTTAACCACAACAGTCCGGCTTCGGTCAACATTGGGTATTATTTTCAGCAGGCACGAAACATTCCGAGTTCACACATTATCAGTATTTCAGGTTCCACAAATGAACTGATTGACAGCCTTGAGTTTGAGCAAATCCGCGCACAAATTGAGAGTCAATTAGCGATCATTCAACTCACCGACTCCATTAATTATTTGGTCACCACAAAGGGTATTCCGCTTAAAATTGAGAGCACTTGTGCAATTACCTCAAACGGTTCCTGTGCATCCTTCGATTCAGAAATCGGCTTGATTTTGGGTACCTATTCGAGTTCCATTGGTGTTGGATCTTCGATTCCCAATCCGTATTACGGCGCAACGCAACCTTTTTCACGTGCGGATTATGGGATTTATTTGGTCACACGATTGGATGGCTACACGGTGCAAGACGTACTCAACCTCATTGATCGAACAGGACCCGAGACGCCAATCAATCTAGCAACTTCCAATGCCATCGTCGATTTGAATCTGGCAACAGGCGGAGATTCCGCTTACATGATGGATTTTTACCTTCAACCGACCTACGATTTTTTCACTAACAACGCATGGAACGCGCAGTTGGACGCAAATCTGAATCCACTGCTGAATCAAACAGACGTAGCGGCGTATATTTATGAAGGAATGAGCGTTGTATCGAATGTCAATTTGAATTATACATGGACAGAAGGTTCAATCGCGACCATGTCAACCGGGAAATCAGCAATCACGTTCGATACGGCGACCAATTCCTCCAACAACCTTTTGCTTGCAGACCTCATTTCCGAAGGCTGCACGGGTGCGTATGGACACATCGACAATATTTTTTTCGGTCAAATGCTGAATGCAGAGACGCTTGTAAAACGCTATTTTGATCCACTGGAAAATTACAATTTCGCTGAAAGCTGTTTCATGTCGGAAGGCTATTTGTCGTGGCAAGGCGTGGCTATTGGTGACCCAAAATCAAGTGTAGTTCTAAATGATTTGGCAAGCATCGATAAACCCGTGATGGATGAGATCAGTATGTACCCGAATCCGAGTACAGGAATCGTTCAGATCCTTGCGAATGAAAGCATCATTTCAATCGCCGTGTATGATATGAAAGGCGCACAAGTGATCAATCACAATCAATTGATGAGCGATTCGTTTGAACTGAATTTACAAGGCGTTGAGAACGGAATTTACCTGGTACATATTGAAATGAATGGCAACCTGATACGAGAACGAATTGTTATCCAGCACTAAAAATAAAAAGTAACTGGTGAAACGCAGTTTGGCTCATGAAGACTGGGTGCGTGTTGGAGGTGGGTTGTTAACTCATGGGCATGCCTCGCAAACTGAGGCTTAGCAAAATTGTATGTTCCTTTAAATCTACTAAGAAAATCAACAACTTGCGCCAATGTCAGCAGCGCAACCAAACAAATGATGAACTACGACCATGGTTCGACGATCCCTTCTAACGTACAAAATTTCACGAAGCCCATCCACACTATTTTAGGAAATTCCATACCGATTCACGTTTCAGTGAACTGGGGTATCCCTGGAATTCTCGGGCATAAAAAAAAGTGAACCTTCCGATCCACTTTCGATTCTGTGCCCTGGACTGGACTCGAACCAGCACGCACGTAGTGCACAACCCCCTCAAGATTGCATGTCTACCAATTTCACCACCAGGGCAGGTGTTCCGAATAATTTCGGAGTGCAAATATAATGGATTTATTTGTAAACGAAGTTGGCCTTTGTCGAATTATTGAAAATCTGATGATCCAATACTCCAATACTCCAATACTCCAACGATCTAACGATCTAACGATCCAAGGATCCAATCAATCCAAATGAAACGCCGTGAAAACCGCCACAAACACAATCGCAGCTTCTGCTTCGTCCGAAATGTCTTCCCCATCAATTTCCACCTCCCAACGTTCAAAATCCTTTGAGAAAACCGTTCGAATGCGCCCATCTGCATCGCCAGAAATATCCCAGCGTTCCAAGTCGTTGTTGAAGGTTGTTTTTACGTAAATGATCTGGTCGCCATCGCGAATTTCCCAGCCGTCGAAGTCGTTCGAGAAGATGGTTTTGAGCGTCACGTCTGATCCAACATTCCACGAATCCCAATCGTTTGAAAAGGTCGTCCGGATCGAGATGGAACCAAATTTCCAGTTGTCCCAATCGTCGGAAAATACGGTTTGAATCGTGTTTCCGTCCCAACTCCAGCGGGATTCGTCTTTGGTAAAGGTGGTCGAGAGCCGTTGCGCATGTGCCGTAAATCCACAAATGACGAGCGAGAGTAGGAGAAGGTGTTTCATACCAATTGGTTAAAGGACAACATTTGTTTCTTTGTCGAAGCGCTTGTAGGATATAAAGACCGCAAGCACTGCGAGCGTCACCATTACTGCAAAACTCAAGCCAACTAATCCAGCATCCAAGGTTCCTGCAATCAAATCCTTCGTTGCGAGTACAATGTTCACGACAGGTATGCACGCTGTGATCGCATTCAATTCAATCCCTGGGAAAAAGCCGACCATGGCGGGCAACACCATCACAATGTTCAAGGGTGTAATGATACTTTGTGCTTCCTTGAAGCTTTTCGCATACACCGCAATTGGGATCATCACTCCGGCAAAGAAAACCGTTAAGGGGAAGAGCAAACCGAAGAGCATCAAGATGAATTTAGGACTGAGAATGCCATGAATCACGTTCAACAATTCGGGGTCTTTTACGATGTCTAGCACTTCAATCGAGAGGAACAAACCAAGCAGAGCAAAGGTTGCAGCAAGCAACCCCGAAAGGACCACAACGCCCATTTTCCCGAACAAAATCTGCCAACGTGCCACAGGGGTTGTCAACAGGGTTTCAATCGTTCCGCGTTCTTTTTCGCCCGTAAACAAGTCAATTGCAGGGTACATACAGCCGATAAATCCAAAAGCAATGAAGATATAGGGCAAAAATCCACCAACGAGTTTACCAATCATTTCTTTCGTTGAAGCCACGTTCGAGTAACTTACCTCCAAGGGTTGAATCGTTTCTTGGTTGATCTTCAAATCGAGGTAACGCTCTTGCTGTGCAATGGATTCAATGGTTTCCAAATACGTCTCTGCGCGTTCCTGCATCCCCAAATCGGTCGCGTTGAAAAACACCGTCACGCCCGCAGGTTTTTTGAGATTCATCGACGTTTCGAAGTCTGTGTGCGGATACACCCCAATTTGCGCCGAATCGAGTTTGATTGCAGCTTTTAACGCAACCGTGTCTTTGTAGACAACGATTTGTTTTTTTCCAAGTTCTTCGGGGAGAAGACGCAACTGCCGAATTACGTAATTGTCCGATGCGCCAACCACACCAATTTTGATTGTTTTTTCAGCGGCTTCCTTTGAAAATGATTCAGAAACGTTCACAAACAATCCCAAAATGATAGGGAAAATCAACACAGGAATCACCAGCATCATGATCAAGGTTCTGCGATCGCGCAAGGTGTCTTTTAGCTCTTTCTTAAATATCGTAAAAATCATGCGTTCTCTTGTTTTTCTTGGTTCACAATACGGATAAATTCAGCCGTCAAATTCGTTGCCTGCATGTTCGCTCGAAAATCGTCCATGGTACCGTTGTGCAGTAATTTCCCTTTATGGATGATGGCAATGTCATCGCAGAGTAGGTCTACCTCGCTCATAATGTGACTCGAAAAGATCACCGTTTTGCCTTGCTCGCGGCAATCGCGAATCAATTTAATAATGTTCTCCGCCGTTATCACGTCCAAACCACTCGTCGGCTCGTCAAACACTACCACTTCGGGATCGTGAATCATCGTGCGGCAAATGGATACCTTTTGTTTCATTCCTGTCGAAAGTTTCCCGATGCGTTTTCCTTGAAAATCGTGCATGTCCAACAAGGTATACAGTTTTTCTTTGCGCGCCTCACACACATCCCGTGGAATGCTGTACAAATCCGCAAAGTACTGAATCAATTCATTGGGCGTCAAGCGCGCATACAAGCCCGTCGATCCCGTCAAAAAGCCGATTTTTTTGCGTGCCTCCTGCGGATTTTCATTCACGTCAATTCCAGCAATTTTTATCGTTCCAGATGTCGGTTTAAAAATCGTCGACAGCATCCGCAAGGTGGTTGTTTTTCCAGCCCCATTTGGACCGAGCAATGAAAACACACGCCCGGGTTGACAATTAAAACTCACATCGTCCACAGCTAGCGCAATCGAGTCCGTCGTGTTCAGCTCCTTGCGCTGTTGACGCGAGAGGGTAAACTCTTTTCTTAGGTTTGTTACTTCAATCATTCGTGCATTTTTTTTGAAAAGCGGTACGCATCATCCTGTCAAAAGTGTACATTTATTTCATGGCATACAACGAATTTTTACAGGAGCGGATTGAATCCTTGTTGAACGACAAAAATATCGGTTTCTCTGCAAAAAAAATGATGGGAGGATTGTGCTATATGATCGACGATAAAATGTGTTTCGGTATTGTTAAAAATGAACTCATGGCGCGCGTGGGATCAGAAAATTTTGACGAGCTCCTCCAACGAAATGGCGCAAAACCCATGGATTTCACCAAACGCCCCATGAAAGGCTATCTGTTCATCGAACCTGAAGGAATCGACTACGACACGGACCTCGAATTTTGGATCGATCGCTGTTTGGAGTTTAATCCGTTGGCGGTTGCGAGTGGGAAGAGGAGAGGTTGAAGTGATTGATAAGATGAAATGGTTAATTGAACATAAAAGAGAATTAAGCGATCAAGAAAAGGCATTACTCCTTTTAATCAACCCAACGTTACCAATCCCGTCCTAATCACAAATCCGTCCCTTGTGCTTTGCGGTGTTGTACATCTCGTCGATGCTCTTCATTTCTTCCAGTAATTCGGTAGAGGGTGGGGTATTGGACAAGGCGTTCAAATCGGGTTGTCCTGCGTCTACCCAAGCCGTGTACCAAATCGAGCCTACAGCGATAATGGCTGCGCGCAAGCGGCGTTCCACCATGTTGTTCATTCGTCTATGGTATTCTTGCGAAAATTCATACGAATAGACTTTGATGGTTGTGTTTCCGCGTCGCTCAAAACTGTATTTTTTGTCGGAGGGCATTTCCGCAGTCAGCTCTTTTTCGATGCGCAACACCGAATCCACTGCCAAATGTGATTCTTTGACGCGTTCCCAAATGTAGGAGCGGATGTCTTTGATGTACTCCGCTTTGCCCACAAAATAGTCGTAGTTTTCATCGTTGATTTCCACCAAGCGACTTTCCCAAAGTCCGTGAATTCCTTTCTGGTCGGTCAATTGCCCGTTGTAGTTCTCGGTTGTGTGCAAGGGCACATGTGCATCGCCAATGTAGTGACCAATGTCAGCAGAATACTTGAGAATCAAGTCGACATTTTTCGTTTCAAAGGCACGCTGTAGCTTGTACTTCATCACTTCGATGTGCCACGGAACAATGCCATAGGCTTGGAGCGTATCTTCAGTAAATTTGCTCACCGCATCGTCCCATTTTTGGGGTACAAAATCGAAGGGGCTTGAGCCATCTGAAACGTAATGATCGATGTCAATGTAGTGTCGTTGCGCTTCTCCGTCCACAGCATAGCGCCGTTTGTCGGGATCCACAGCATGTTCAGTCAAAAATTCGATGTGCTCCTTATAGAAGCCAAACATTTCTTGTGGAAGCGTAAAGGTGGCAATTCTGTTGATGCGTTCGTGGCCAAAAAAGCCCCATTTGACACGTGCTTGTTGCTGATCGCTAAAACCAATCAGTAGCAATGGAACAACAAGCAGCAGCGTCCATTTATAATTTGACCAATTTACCATCTCTCAAAATTGGGATCACGTTTGTTTGGTTGGGTGTGAGGCAATACTTGATGTCCTCGTTTAAATTTAAGTTCTTCAACCTTCGTCGGTGTGAACTTGCTTTCAAAAATCCCATGTAGCGATCCCAAGCAGAAAGATACAAATATTTTGCCGCAATGGAAGAATCCTCTACGGATGTAAAATTACCCGTTCCAACTAAGTATTCAGAAATTGCACCCGCGCAGATCGTATCTTCCAAATTGAATTTATCCTGCCAACCTGAACACAAGCAAAGGATGTTTTTGTCTTGAACAGCCAGCCACTCGCAGAGCGCATCCAGGTTCAATAGAGATCCTACGACGACTGTTTCAGCATCTTTGGCAATGTCCAAGGCTTTTGTACCGTTGGTGGTCGTCAACACAATTTCCTGCCCGCGAAGTTCTTCTTTCATGAATGAAAAGGGTGAATTCCCGAAGTCAAATCCCTCGACAATTTTACCCATTCGTTCGGCTCCAACGAGGTAGCCTTTGCGCTGGTATTCAATGGCTTCCTCAACACTTGCCACTGGAATAATGGCCTTGACGCCATTGTCAAACGCTGCGCAAATGGCTGATGTTGCGCGCAATACGTCGATTACTACGACAATTTCGTGCTCGTCCTTAAAATATTCGTACTCCCCCGGTGTGAAGCACACTTCGATGTGTTTGCGTAGATCCATGCTGCAAAAGTAGTTAATTCAATTTGTTTCGATTACTTCCGTCGACCGTTTATATCTTATGCGCTTGCTGATAGCCGTGCTTGTTTTTTCAATGATTCGGTAAAAAAGATAAGCGCCACCGAAGGAAATGATTAGAGCAACGATCAACAGCGCGATTTTCTGCCACTGGTGATCTGCATACCGCAGTGTGAAGTACAAAAACCATCCGCCAATGATGCCGTGAAGGAGATAGAAGCTAAAGGAAATTTCACCGGCAAATTCAAGCATTCTTGAGCGTACGTTTACAAATAAAATGATTGGAATGAAGATCGTAGAAGAAATATAGTACTCAAATCCTTGATTCAGCTGAAAATCTATGATTCCGATGACCGTAAGTATAAGAACGTGCAGCAAGGTGAATTTTTTCTGATGATAGAGATACAGCGCGAAACCAATGATGAAATACGAACCAAATTCCACAAAAAAACCTCTCGTATCGAAGCTATAATTCAGAAGGAGGGCGCCAATTCCAAGTCCAAGAAGAGTGGGAAATGGGTATTTGCGAATGAGTACAAAGGTTAGCGCAATGAAGAGGTAAAATTGAATTTCGACAGCTAAGGTCCAAAAGATCGGATTGTACCATTGTTCGCCGAAGAAGTTTGCAGTGAGCGTGATGTTTGCCAAAAATTGCGATATGGATAAAGACATGGGTTCTCCCAAATGCCATTGGAAAGCTAGCTTAATCGCGAGTATGAGTGCAATGCACACGATCAGAGGAATCGCAATCCGAATGGTTCTTTTCGCCAGAAATGGTAAGAATAGTGACATCGAATAGTTGTGTCGCTCCAAATGCAGATACATGACGTAACCGGAAATCATGAAGAAAACACACATGCATCCGGTAGCTATTGAACCAAAAATCGAAAGAATCGGACTGTCTAGGCTTATCAATGAACCATAATCGTTTTTGAAAGAAATGAGATGATAAAAAGCAACAATGAATGCACACGTTCCACGGGTACTATCAAGAATGGCAATTTTGGAAGTAGAGATGCTCATTAATTAGTTTGAACGAAAGGGTTTCAAATACTTTGCGTCCACCCAAAACGTCGCAAATGGAAGGAGAGAAGCGATCCAGCAGATCAGCATTTTTGACCAATTCCACTTCTTTTCCATGCCAACCAACAACACCCAAATGCAATAGGCGATGAACAATACACCGTGAATCATGCCAACAATTTTATTGGGCATTCCAATTTCATAGATGTACTTGAGGGGAACGGTGAGGGCGAGTGAAAGGTAGGAGATTCCTTCAACGATGGCCAAGGCGCGTAACTGTCCTAAACGGGTAGAGAGATTCATGCGTTTTTCTGTTTTTGTTGTTTTTCCAATGCGAACAATTCGTCGCGCAATCGTGCTGCTTCGATAAAATCGAGGTCTTTGGCAGCAGTTTCCATTAATTTGCGGGTGTGCTTAATCGTTTGTTCCAGTTGTTTATCCGACATGTAGCGTACTATAGGATCTTGCACAATGGCCGCTTCCGAATAGAAGGCATAATCCGTTGGTCCATCACCATCCGCCACTTTGGTGGTGTTCAAAATCTTTTCCGTGGATTTATTCAATGGCATGGGTTTCACTCCGTGTGCGGTGTTGTAGGCTTCCTGAATTTTTCGGCGTCGTGCTGTTTCGTCGATCGTTTTTTGCATGGAAACCGTCACTTTGTCGGCATACATAAAGACCATTCCATTCACGTTTCTTGCGGCGCGTCCTACCGTTTGTACCAAGGAGCGTTCGTTCCGCAAAAAGCCTTCTTTGTCGGCATCTAAGATCGCAACGAGTGAAACTTCTGGCAAATCTAACCCTTCGCGCAAGAGGTTCACGCCAATCAATACATGAAACTCGCCTAAGCGCAGTTGACGCAAAATCTCCACACGATCAATTGTGGCAACGTCGGAGTGAATGTACCGACACAAAATACCGAGTCGATCCAAGTATTTCTGCAGCTCCTCCGCCATTCGCTTCGTGAGCGTCGTGACCAAGGTTCGCTCGTCACGACTGATGCGCACTTGAATTTCTTCGATGAGGTCATCAATCTGGTTTTTGCTGGGCCGCACCTCAATCAGCGGATCAAGCAATCCC
>JBFYPU010000133.1:0-3368 GCA_041303175.1 Crocinitomicaceae bacterium
GCTCATCTTATTTGTTCTTTAAATATTCATTCAACCAAACCTTGTATGCCGCCACGTTTTTATTGTGTTCGGCATTGGTCGTTGCAAAATTGTGATGTCCCGTTCCATCTCCACAGAGAAAAATATAACTCACATTGGCAGGATTTAGAACAGCATCCACCACATCTGATGGCGGCAGGCAAATTGGTCCAGGAGGAATTCCTTTATATAAATAGGTATTATAAGGGCAGTCACGATCGCGGTGTACATTGAGCAATCGTTCCACACCTTTTAAACGATCGGGCCAGCAGAATTTGAATGTTGGGTCAGCTTGCAGCGCAATTCCTTGGTCAATTCGATTGAGGTAAAGTTTTGCAATAATCGGCCATTCCTCGGGCACACGAGACTGCTCGGAATAAACAATGCTTGCCAGCGTGACAGCCTGTGATGGCGATGTAAGCCCAATTTTCTTCAATTTTTCACGTCGTTCAGCTGTCCAATATGCACGGAACTCTACTGCCATGAGTGCCACAAATTCCTCGGCATCTGTATCAAAATACATTTCATATTCGTTTGGAATAAACAAAGCAGGAATTTGTTCGGCGGTAAAATCGTATTTCGCCAAGGTTTTAGGATCGAGAATATAGTCGACAATGGATGCAGAATCAGCTAGGATACACTTACTGATGTTTGAGCCTATATCGGCAATTACTTCGCAGCGATTGAACGAAACGCGTACTTTTTGTTCGGCATTTCCTTGTCCGTTTTCTCCTTTCACAAATCCGTTGACAAGCTCGGGAAGTTTCGTTCCTGATAGAATAATGTATTTTCCAGCAGCGAAGGAATTGGGATCAATTTGTTCATCCTCAACGAGGTCCAGAAATGCCTTTTCACTTGATAAAACACCTTTTTCAACCAAGATTTTTGCCAATTCTTCCGCACTCGGATCTTCACGGAGGAGCAATTTTACTTCAGAAGTGTTTTCCGTACGCGAACCACTCGTGAGAAGCCCGTAGATTTTGTGGCGACCCAAAAAACAAGCAACTCCAATGATTGCAACAACGGCAATTCCAATTATTTTACGTCTACGTTTATCCATTTTTCTACTAAGATCAAATCCTGTTCATTGCTTACCTGACGGGGCGACTTCACCATGTTGTAACCTGCTTTTTCAAACAATCGTCGGCTTGCAGTGTTTATAGTGTACATCGAAGCAACGAGTTTATCGACGCCTAGCGCCCGTGCTTCTTGTTCCATAAGCCTTAATGCTGTTGTCGCAACTCCTTTTTTTCGATCCGTCAATTTTGCGATTAAAATACCAATTGCGCCCGATTTATTTTCATAATTAATGTCAAATATATCCACAGCGCCCAATAATTCCGTTGGTGAGCAAATTAAAAATCGGAGCTGTAATGGCTTTTCTTCTGAATGAAACGACTCGATTAACGCTTCAATATCGCTGAGTTCATACTCTCCCTCATTGTCACTGACTGCCCAATTTTCTGGATCATTTTCCCAAGCGAGAATAATTTTCGCATCGCTCAATTCAGGTAACCGTAGTGAAATATCCATCTTAATTGATTCGGTTTTGGAGGTAGTAATGAATATCTTCCACTGTATATTCAGGCAGTTCAATGGATGTAACAGCTAGATTGAATCCAAATGCAGCACGCACCTGCTTCTTTGTAGCTAGCGTAGCCAATAGTTCAGAGAGCTTTGTAGGTTGTTTATGGTGAAGTAAATCTTTAATCGGTTCGAGACATGTAATTGAATTTGGAACCGTTCGTTCATATAGGGAAAATACGTTTCGACAGGCTTCCACGGAAAAATTCGCATCCAACTGCAACGCCAATACAGGCAGTCCTTTTCGCTGAATTCGTTGAATCATTTCGTTACAATTCAAGGCTTCGTCCTTGCCATTCCATTTGAGACTGAAATAGGCGTTTTCGATAGAAATCCCCATGTGCGGTGGAATTTCAAGTGGATTCCAAATCCATAAATACGGTTGCTTCGCGTCAAATGTACCCGTAAACGGCTCAATTCCTTCGATCAATTGCTTAGAGTTCAATCGTTCCATGAAAAACGCTCATTGCTGGTCCCGACAACCAAATATCTGTGTAACCTCCATTTCCATCCGACCTTGCTTCGACCGAGAGCATTCCACCTTTTGTTTTCACCTCTACGCGGTTTACGTCGGCATTGAGCGACATTTGAACCAGCGCACATGCTGTTACTCCCGTTCCACAAGAAAGGGTTTCATCTTCAACGCCACGTTCGTAGGTTTCGACTTCTATTCTATCCTTTGACAAAACATTCAAATAATTGACGTTAACACCTTGTTTTTGATAGGTTTCCGAATAGCGAATTTGCTTACCATACGCTACAATGTTCGTGTCAGATTCTTGCTTCAAATGCACGTAATGTGGTGATCCCGTTTCCACGAAATAATCTGCGTGGATTTGATCAATTTGCGTGACATCCTTCATTTCTAGTCGAACAATTCCATCGTTCATCTCAGCCTGATGCTGACCATCCACCGCATTGAAATTGGTGTGTGATTCGATCAATCCAAGTTCAATGGCAAACGCCACACTGCAACGCGCACCATTTCCGCAAAAACTAATTGAGCCATCTGAATTGAAATAATCGACGTAGAAATCTGCTGAATGATCTTTGGAAATTTTGATCAGTCCATCAGCTCCTATTCCCAACTTTCGATCGCACAAAAAACGGATCTGATCCAATGTCAGACTGTCAAATTTTCCTGACATGTTGTCCAACATCACAAAATCATTTCCCGTTCCTTGGTATTTTACAAAATTGATCGTCATGGTCTACAAAATTAGCTAAACTATTTGTTCTCTGCGTGGATTGCGCGAAACTCTTGCCGAAATTAGGATTCGGTTCAATTGAAAATCCATGGAGCTTAACAATCTTTAACAGCGCACAGTATGTATCAATTCACAGATTGGCGTTATACTTGATAGTGAAGCACAAACAAGCAGAAAATCATGAACAGTAAATTGACAATTTTTGGACTAGGACTGCTGGGTGGAATGTTACCGCTGGCAGCATTTGTAATTTTTAGCGGAGGATCTATCTCACCGCAATCGGATACCATTTTGGGTGGTGATCCAAACGACTTGGCGCGACGGACAAATTTTAGTTGGGCGGATGCCGTTCCTTCCGAGGATTTTATCATGGCGTCTGAGAGTAGCTTAAATTCAGTAGTGCACGTGACAACTAAGGTGGAAACAACGACGTTTCAGCGCGATGTTTTTTCAGAGTTCTTCTATGGTCCAGGTTCCGGAGGACGTGAATTGAAACAATACGGAGAAGGATCGGGTTCTGGTGTAATTATTTCAGAAGATGGATACATTGTTACGAAT
>JBFYPU010000134.1:0-12490 GCA_041303175.1 Crocinitomicaceae bacterium
CATTATCTCAAGTTCATGCGATTCGCATCCTAGATAATGGCAAAATAGTTGTTGCTGGTGCTGGAAATACTATTGTCCCTGTTGTTTACTATTTGAAGGAAAATGGTGAACACGACACGACATTCCTTGTCGATACGGATATTCAGAACGCTTTTTTAGTGAAGGCGATGAATTTCACTTCCGACGGTAGACTTCTGATCGGTGGAGTTTTTTATAAGTATTTGGGACTCTTCAATAATGGGATTGCGCGATTGATCGTGACGGATCCATCTGCATCATTGGAAGACACTCAAACGGAGGTAGTCTCAATCATTCATCCTAATCCTGCAACAACGGACATTCGTATTGAGCTGCCAAGAGCGATAAATGGCGAACTGACCATTTTCGATATCTACGGCAGAAAAACGCACACGTCCAACTTGGAAAGTGATTCTTTTCTCACAATAGATGTATCCAAATTCGTAAGAGGTGTGTACTTTTTGAAAATCATAGAGGATTCAAGTCAAATTCAATTTGAAGAGAAATTTGTTAAACTTTAAGTTGTTTAATGCCTTTTTGAAGTGCATCACTAGGGAACAACTTGAACTTTTTTAATGCCGATGACTTCGTCATGAGAAAAGAATCTAATCAGAAATAATCCACTTTTGTGAAGTTGGAAACTATTTTGATTTGGCTGTAATTCAATTTTAATGAGTCTTCCGAAGGTGTCAAAAATCTCAATTGAGGTTACATCTTTACCATTCATCTCCTTGAAATAGACATCTTGAGTAGTCGGATTGGGATAAACTACAATCTCATCGCTGGAGATAAGTGGCACACTCAAGTTGCAGTTGAAGAGCGCAAAGTCACCTTGATAGACCGTATTGAACGTTTCGTTTGTTATAATCGGTGGATTGAAATCAAAATAAATTTCCGCAGAATTTGTTATAACATCGCCTGTGATAGCTGCTGAAGATGGGCGTATGGTAAAGAAAAGACTCCCTTGACTTCCTGCTAAATCCGAGGTGCTATCTGGAAGATTGATGTTATCAAAAACGAAATGAATCGTATTTGAATCAGGCACCTCCACGTGCATTTGGTGGCTGGAACCAAGAATATGAATGGAGCCGAAATCCAATGTTGGTAGGATATCGTCTTCAATTCGGATATTAATCGCAGAAGCATTCCCAGTATTCTGAAAACGAATCATATAGGTTAAGGGATCAATTGAGCTCACATAATTCTCCTCACATTTTCCTTCTGGATAGACTTGCTTATCATTGGGATCATAACCATTGATAAGTGGAAGACAATGTTCTTTCTCATTGTTTGAGATGTTGGCATCGCCAAAATCTGGCAGAATTTGCGCATTCAAGCAAATCGTGTCACCAATTTGGAGCAAGGTGGAAACGGATACACCAATCAGGCTGGAAATAGGGCCAGAATCATAACTTAAACTGTTAAAATCCCACAAGAGTGTGTCTCCAATAATCGTAGTCGGAGGTAGTGTCGAATAGTTAAATGTTATACCAGGTGGAAGCACGAGTCGGATTTCTCCACTTTGCGGAATACATCCATCGTTTGAAGCATTTAAATGAATGAATGAATCAAAACCCGGTCGAAATGAGGACGATCCGATGTTTACGTTCAAGTCAAAATTCGAAAAATACAATGGGCCATCCATCAAAGCATATTTATTGGCCTCACAACCATTACTATCGATTGCATAGAAGTGATTTAGTCCATAGTCACCAATTCCTGCAACTTCGTATCCAACAGTGGGCTGCCCATTCCACGTGAAATCAAAAGGCGGAGTGGCATGATGAAGTGTACTCGCAACATATCCATTTCCAGCGCAACTAACCAAAGCTAAACTGTCGAGAGAGATATACATTTCAGCACAGACATCTTGCGTGTACTTTGCAATAAATGACGTTCCATTTGGAGGATTTAATATCCACTCGTTGAAGCTCGGGTCAAGATCTATTTTGTAGACAGTATGACCGCCAATGAAAAGATTACCATTTCGATCTGGGCTTACTGATGTGAAGTATGATGCGTAGGGGATTGCTCCAGAAGTAAGATTGGGAGCGGTAAACGTCCAAACATAGTTCCCATCCGTGTCATATTTCGATAGAAACATCCCGCTCGCAGTCAAACTTATGATATCCGTACCGACTCCCGGATCAAAATCAACGATATTTCGGCCGCGTCCGACCCAGTATAAGAAGCCTCGATTGTCCACTGTTAAACTCTGATTCGTGCTCGGAATTACACCACAACCAACGCAGCCTTGTCCGCCAATTTGAACGTTATTCACCCACTCGAAGCTACCAGAAGGACTAAGTTTTAATATGTATCCATAAGCACTGGTACCATTTATATTGGGAAAATACGTCTGATTCGGATCAGGATCGAAATCAATCGTGGAGATGTGATTCCCCATCGCATAGATATTCTCTAGCGAGTCTACAACGAGGCACTCAAATGTCCGTCCGCTTAAATTTGAGGTGTTAGTGCTAGACTCCTGCCCAGAAAACGTTTTTACCCAATCAAAGTAACCACTCGTATCCATTTTAACAATAAAAAGAGCGGTACTATTAAATTGTGAAGTGTCTGAATCATAAATTTGACTGCTCGTGGATGGGTCGAAATTCACGCTGTCCTTAAAGGTTCCACCTAGAAGTATCTTATTCTTATGAATCTTGAGATCGGTAATTTTATTATATCCACTTGGCGAGAGAATCTCAAATTGCTTGACCCAAAGAAGGTCTCCATTCGTGGTTGTTTTGCTGATATAACTCCCGAAATTATTGGATGAATAAATGTACAAGCTATCACTCAGCGGATCACAATCAACAGAGTCTGTAATAAATGACATAGCGGCGTATATGTTATCTTGATCATCCACGTCTACATTAAACAAATCAGCATCAAATTGCGCATATTGACGAACCCATTCAAACTGACCAGTGCTGCTCAATTTCAGTATAAATCCATCATCATTGCCAAATGCGGTGAGTGAAAAATTCGTCCCCGTTGGATCAAAGTTTACGGTATTATCGAAAACCCCTGTAACCAAAATACTTGAATCAGATAAAACAATTACATCTCTGGCAGAAGGCCCCTGACAGATGTGTAACCAGATTAAATTACCCGAACTATCGATTTTGGAAACACTCATTCCTCCTCCCGCTGGAGAAGGAACTGTCTGACTAAAGTCCAAGTAAGTATTGGAAAATCCGTCAAATTTACCCGCACAGATTACGTTACTTTCGTTGTCAATTGTTGATCTGAAATATTGCCCAGAAGTCGTACTTGTACCACCAAAGTTTCGCGCCCAATCGAGCTCTTGTGATAAGCCCAATTGTACCACAAAAAACGGTAAACATAGGATAAGAACCAATTTGTAAAACTGTCGCATTAACATCTAGATTAGGTACTGCTTCAAACAAGTTCTATTCAGCACATTAATAGTTCTATACAAAGTAACTCAATTTAACTTTGCTATTGTGCTCGAAGTGACTTTTTTATCCTGCGTCATTTATGCCTTTTGTAAGACTTCTCGATCGATTTAGATTTGTGGCGACAAGGAGGTTCGCTCAATGGAATGTATGAACTACGTGATGATCAACTAGCGCTATAAATGTTTGGGTCACATAGAAATTATGCAAAAATGTGTATTTCTTTTGTTAGTCGGAGTGACCTTACTTTCTTGTTTCAAAGACGTCGTCATTGATACTGAAAGCACTCCCAGTCTCATAAATATTCGTGTTCGCAACGCATCTGGACTTGACTTTACAGATGTTTTGTTTCCGCGGGTCGCGACCATGCTTTTGTTGTAGCGGTGGGTTCAGATGATCATAAGAAACCGGCGCATCTAGCAGCAAAGCTAATCCTTTTCAGCCCTTCAAATAATACGTCGTCTGCCGAAAAAACAACAACACCCGCTGGCTTTGTTTGTTCGCCACCTCAAGTCCCAATTCGGCGAAGAGTGTTTCCCATTCCTTCTCGGCTTTGTTCTGATACGTCATTTCCGAAAAGCCTAGATTCACAAGCGAATCCATGCATTGCGTGGCCCATTTTTGAGCCTTGTTTCGATAAGTGTCCTCAATGATAATAAGTTCCTTCGCAACTCGTTGACAGTCTTCAACCACCTGCCGAGGATTCTTGGTGTGAGGCAAAACAGTGAGCAACAAGGCAGTATCAAAGCTTGAATTGTCGAATGGAAGACGATTCCCATCATACACAATTGGGATGAGGTCTGGAACTACAGACAAGTTGTTTACGTCAAGCGGAAGAACCGTATGACCTTTATCGATGAGGTTTTTACCTACTAGGCAATTGCCACTTCCAACGTCGAGAATTTTTGCGTCTAAGGATAGAAATTGACTGAAACGATTCACCTTTTTTTCCACCCACGCGTTCAACAGTGGCGCGATTAAACGCCTGATAACGGGAATTTTTTGAATCGATTTTAAGATCATCTTGCGCTGTTCGTTTAAGGTGCCACAGCACAAAGATACTTCCAAATTATTGGACACAAAAAAACCTGAAAAGAGTCCAAAGTTTTGAGGTAGTCAATTCTAGGACGGAACTCTTTTCAGGTACCTGCAAGGAAAATAAAACCAAATAATGATAAAACCAGAATACCATTACTTACCTCTAAGACGTAAAACTAATTGAAAGGGTTGGGTAGGAACAAAAAAAACCGCTAAGAAAATTTCTTAACGGTCTCAATATGGAGAGATTTCCTAGTAAAGCTCTAGCTTCAGAGCTGTTCGGTAATCTTTAATTTCTTCACGATTTATTTTGTGATCCGCATTTTTAAGCAAGTTCAACAAATACAAAAGGTTGTCTACCTCTTCAATTTCGATTGGGTATTCATTCTCTTCTTCGTCCTCCTCATATTGAGCTTGAACATCAAATGTTCCATTTTCAATGATGTACTCATAGCTCAAACGCAACACTTTTGTTACCAATGGATCTTGCTCCTTTAAAGCAAATTCTCTCAATTCTTTGAGGTCCTCAACCAATTTAGGGGCTTTCAATCCTTTTTTCTCAACATTTTCAATAATGCTGTCCAGTTTTTTATTTGCTGCTGCCAGTTTCATAACTCTCAATTGTTAATGCGATTGCTTTCCACAATGCGTCACGCTGCAAATGTACGCATCTTATCTAAAATACAACTCCTTACCCTAAAATCATTGAGGTTTTTTTTAAAACACTCTAAAGTTCAACGCGAAACGCTCAAATGACAAATGAAACGTTATTTTTGTAAGTCTTCGTAGCACGTGAATTATGGATTTACTCTTAAAAGGATTGGTGACAGGATTTATACTAAGTATAATGATAGGGCCTGTATTCTTTGTTTTGCTCGAAACAAGTATTCGAAAAGGTGTGAAAGCTGCGGTTGCACTGGATTTTGGAGTATTGGTGAGCGATCTATTGTATATTCTCATTGCCTATGTGTTCTATAAGGAAGTCGCGGACCTCTCCGTAGGTCAAGATAGTGCCATTGTGCGCCTTGTTGGGGGTGTTATTTTCACAATATATGGTGTGCTCAGTTTTTTTAAAAAGGTAAAAGAACACAAGTTCGACGAGGAATTCATGTCAATTTCAACTAGAAGAGATTACGTTTTACTCGGAGTCAAAGGGTTTCTGCTCAACATTGCCAATCCACTCGTAGTGTTCTACTGGTTCAGTGTCATGACCCTTGGTGCCGAGGACACAGGCGGAACTAACAATTGGCGAATGTTGTTTTTCTTAACTACCATTATTTTCACGTTTTTTGCAATTGATCTCCTGAAAATTCTTGGCGCAAAAAGGCTTCGTCCACTCGTGACACACCGTGTACTTGTGGGTCTCAATCGCCTGATTGGAATCGTTTTTCTCGGTTTTGGCGTCTTTTTGATCTTGCAAGGATTCCTGAAATTGTAGTAACGTTGAGACGAATTTAAGTTATAGCTAAAATCGAACATCCATGATGAAGTATTTGTTGAGTGTTTTATGGATCGGCGTGGGTCTTGCGGGAATGGCTCAGACCGTTGAAAAAGAAAACCAAACCAAACCGGTAAGTACATACTGGGACTTCAGTGAACTTCAGCTTCAATCGCGCGGAAAATGCTACGTGGATGGCTTTGGTGAAACAACCGATAAGCACGGAAAATGGATCTACTACGATCGAGTGGGTGAAATCGAGGAGGTTCGAAACTATTACAGAGACATGCTTCACGGAGAAGTCACCTTTTATTATCCGAACGGAAAAAAACGCCAAGAAGGTTATTTTAAATTGGATCGACAAGACAGTGTCTACCGCGAATGGTATGAAACGGGTAAACTCAAAGTGGAAGGATATTACACGAAGGATCAACCGAGTGGTGAATGGAAGCATTATTATGTAGACGGCCGTTTGAAATTGCTTGAAGAATCAAAAGGCGCAACAAATTACGTGTGGGAATTTTACCTTCCAGATTCCTTGCACACGCAAACCGTAATCGAAGGAAACGGGGAATTGGTGACTTATTTCACCACAGGAACTGTCAAAGAATGGTACAATTACAAAGACGGATTGAAAGAGGGGGAGTTTGAGGAATTTAGCATTTACGGCCACCTCGCCTTAAAAGGTCAGTTTGCAAATGGAGAAAAAGACGGCGAATGGGAGTTCTATTACTACACAGGTGATAAGGAAAAAGTAAGTAATTACAGTGATGGGGTACTCAATGGACCGTATCAGTATTTTTATGATACAGGCAAATTGAACGTGTCGGGCCAATATAAAAACGGAAAGAAAGACGGCGAATGGACGTGGTATACCAACAAGGGCACGCGCGACATGCAAGGAAAATTCGAGCAGGATCAGCAACACGGTGATTGGGTGTATTGGTATCCAACAGGTGAGATTTCCTATAACGCCAAATTTGATCACGGCGTGCAAACAGGTCAATGGACTTATTTTTACAAAGACGGAAAAAAATTCAAAGAGGGGACCTTTGCCAACGATCAAAAAAATGGCAATTGGAAAACATGGTATGAAAACGGAGTCTTACTGATGGATGGCGATTACATCGATGGAAAGGAAAATGGTGAATGGTCTAACTTCTGGGAATCTGGTGAACTCAAAAACAAGGCAAGTTTTAAAAATGGCGAGCTCGATGGTGACTGGCTGTCCTATACACCCGATGGAAAATTGAATGTTTCTGGAGCCTATCAAAAGAACTTGAAAGTTGGCGAGTGGTTCGGTTATTTCGACAACGGAAAATTGAAAGATGTTCAGAATTACAAATTGTTTAAGGTCAAAAGCAAATTGGATTACGATGGAATCATGAAAGATCACGTGGTGTATGAGAGTAAACTACATGGGGCGTCACAATCCTATTCCAGCGAAGATTTCCGAGTTACCGAAGAAGGCGAATACAAGGAAGGTGAAAAAGATGGTGAGTGGATCGCCTATCATCCTGGCGGAAAGTTGCCTGCAGTTAGTAGTCAATACAAAGAGGGAAAATTAGACGGTGTAATGAAAACCTATGACCGCCGTGGAAATTTGCTCCAAGAGGCACATTACAAAAACGGTTTGAAACACGGAAAATATATCATTTACGGGAAGAAGGGGAGCGTGATTAAGGAGATGGAATTTTCCGAAGGAATGCAAATCATTGAAGGTAAAACAGGCGATTCAGGAACCTTCACCCCAGGTAGATAGAATTTAGGATCAACTGACATAGTGGTTTTTGCTCTGCCCGAAATGTTCATCACCACTCTTAGAACCAATTGCGGATTGAAGCACGAGGCCAGCAGTTGTGCTGATCGATGAAAATCGGTATGTTTATCTCAGCGCTAATAGCTCAGAGAAGTTTGGCGTTTTTTCCAGTCGAGATAAGTAGGATTCAACAATTGTGCACCCGAACAAATTATTATTCAAAAAGGGTTGTAAAAATCCCCTGGACTCGCGCTAGAAGCCTTGCAGTAGCCTTTTTTGAAATTCAATGGCTCTCAAGCAAAATGCGGTTGAGCGCCTCATTAAAACAAAAACTGCTATACGTTTGGAACGTATAGCAGTATGTTTAGCTGAATGTTTTGTTGCTTATTCTACAACTTTACTCGTCAAGTCGTTTTTCAAGCCGCTCCATTCCACCAAGTGCAATTTCACAACACCAACTGGAATTTTCGCTTTCACGAGGACTGGAATTTTGTTTTTGTCTGCTGTTACCCAAAACTCAACGTCGTCTTCTTTCTTGAAGTAACGCCCTGTTTGCACAACGGGAACAAATTTGTGGCACTTGAATTTTCCTTTGCGGATTTTGATGATTTCGTCTCCGACATATTTAATTTTCAAGGTATAATTTTCGTCGTCCATGAAACATTTGAATGCAAAGGTTTTTCCTTTCGTCAAATTATTGAAATTCAAGGTGCGCGCTTTGTAGAACGAAGAAATCATGTCTTGGGTTCCCAATTTGATATCGAAATCTTTCGTTCCATTGTTTACCTTACTCAAATTCTGTTTGAAGGTATAATTTTGCTTGATTTCATACCCGCCTTCGTTCACGTCGCGATCGAAATACCAGGGCATAATGGATTTTTTATCGATGTAACTTTCGTACACATCTTCCACTTTAAAAAAGGAATTGAATCCGCCTAATGTTTTGCCCGTTCCTTTGACATGATGCAAGTCACGCCCGCCACCTTTTTTACTCGTTGCTTTTACTTCGAGAACTGCCTCACCTGCGTCCACAACACCATATGTTACGCGGTAACGCAATTTCTCACCTTCTTTGAATGATCCGTTGGTCACAGAAGGGTACGTGATGGCAGATGAGCTCGTAAGTGCTACTGAAAAGCCAAGAAATCCAACTATATAAATGTACTTTTTCATGTCGTTTTGTTTCTGATTAAACGTTTTGTTACAGTCTAGTCTTGTGCAGAATGCAAAGCATGTGCCAAAATCAGCGATTGATGGGATCAGTGGAACTTAGTGTTTTCCCGCAGCGTAGTATTTATCAATAAATCCGTTGGTGAATTTGTTCAAATTGGCATCGGTGGAAATGAGCACTATCACATCAAATTTCTTGATTTCATCCAATAATTGTCGGTCTTCAGCCAAGCCTTCTCGGACACCATCAGAGTTATAGATCTCATTGAAATAGAACCAAAATTGTCCGTTGCCGAATAAGCTTTTTGTGAATCCGTAGTTGTAAATCCCCCAGAAATAACTGTCTGAAATAAACAGAACCCGTGTGGTATTGCGTTCTGGATGTTCCACATGAAAGCGCGGATATGCCATCGGATAGGTCGGAATGGGAAACAGTAAATTCATGCCTTCACCTATATCGTAATCACCTTTCTCATTTTTGTTCTTCACATTGTAACCATCAATGACCAATTTTGGCAACTTGCGATCGCCTGCATGCTCTATGTAACGCACCATGGAGTCGAGTGCGAGCATTTCACCGTATTTGCTCCAATGAATTCCGCCTTTTGGATAGAGCGGATGCGGAGAGCTTGGTTTCATGTTTAAAAACCATTTATTGAAATCCATGCAAGGCAAATCGTACTTCTTGAATGCTTCAATGTAGGCTGAGTAATTGGTTCTCCCCTTTTTTGAAATGAGCGAATCGGGGAAATATTCGGGAAAGAATGTTCCTTTTCCTGGGGCAAACATCACCACGAGCGATTTTCCTTGTGCTTCCAAATGATTTTCGATGTACTTCAGTTTGCGCGTCTTATCGAGGATCAAACTGTCGCCGAAAATCTTGACCGTATTATGCACGGATATAGCTTGATTCGTAGAGGTACGACTCTTTCCCAATCAAAACCCCGTTTGCGTAAGGAATGGAAAACAAGGAAAATTGTAGTTGATTGTGTAGGCGAACAAAACTGGGTCGAAATCCGAATCCGTCGTTTAAATACTTGTCAGATTGAACTTGATACGTTCCGTCCATCCACGATTTGAGCGAAAATTCTGCTGGCAGCGCATTTTGAACAGCTCCCGAAAGTGGATTAACACTGAAAAATTCTGTCACGTGCTGAATCATCGGCACAGAAATCCCTAGGAGGAGTATGCCAAACAATATCCGTTTCAAACCTGTGTATTTCTTTTCTCCAGCCATTAGAATCTAAAATAAATGAATGGATTGAAGCCCGAAGCGGTGACATACGCCGTGCACACGCAGAATAGCACCATGGATGCAACTGTGATCCCGATGGAATGTGTTGCGTTCAGTTTTTCACTGTAAATGAAGCCTTGAATGCGATTTCCAAGGCGCGAAATACACGCGAATGAGATCAAGGCAGCGAGGCAAAGAATGACGAGCTTTTCGGTGGTAATGTTTGTCGAAAGGTGTGAGAAATCGAAAGCAAACATGCGCCCGAGGTAATCGGAAAGGTGAGGCAGATCATCTTCAATGGAGAAGATTGCCCAACCAATCACAACGATAAAGAAGGTGATCAACACGCTTGGAATTTTGCCAATTCGGTGGAGAAATTTCTCCAAAAACAGGCGGTCTAGAATCAAAAATGTGCCGTGAAACAAGCCCCACAGAACGAAGTTCCACGAATCACCGTGCCAGAAGCCGGAGATGACAAACACAATAAGAAGGTTAGTGTACAAGCGCCCATTTTTCACGCGATTTCCGCCAAGTGGAATGTACAAATAATCGCGCATCCACGTCCCCAAAGTCATGTGCCATCGCTGCCAAAATTCTGAGATCGACCGTGAATTGTAAGGGTTATTGAAATTTTCGGGAAAGGTGAAACCCATCATGCGACCCAAGCCAATCGCCATATCGGAATAGCCTGCAAAGTCGAAGTAGATTTGAAAGGTGAAGCAGAGCATTCCAAACCACGCGTCAGCCGTAGAAAGCTCCGCTGCAGGCAGATCAAGAAAAAAATCGGCTTGTCGATCCAAGACGTTTGCTATCAATACTTTTTTACCAAGTCCAAGGCAAAAACGGTGGAATCCATACAACTTATCGTCTATGGTATCGGGTCTACTGATCAACTGTCGGGCCACCAAGCCAAACCGAACGATGGGTCCCGCGATGAGTTGTGGAAAAGACAAAATCTACACCAAATAGTTGTCTAACCGCGCGAGTGGCTTATCGGTTCCGCGATAAATGTCGATCGAATTGGTCAATGTTTGAAAGGTGTAGAATGAAATTCCAACCGGCAGAGCAATTTCTGTCAAGCGATTTCACCCATTCCCAAAGAAGCAAACGCACTGTTGACGTTTTCGATGAAGAAATTCGCGTACTTGAAATAGGCGAGGAGTCCAATATTCATAAAGATTGACAAGAACAAAATTGCCCGTTTTCGCTTCACGATTTGCTGGGCATGCATCCAACGCACGAGGTAGAAATCGACGGCAGCTGAAATCAGTACCACGAACAAAAATTGAGGGGCTCCCCACGCGTAAAAGACGCAACTTGTGAGTAGAATCCAAAGGTTTTTCAGGAATTTCGGTAACGCAACATAAACCACCAAAAAAATGGGAAGAAAATAGAGCAAGAACGTAATACTACTGAAAACCATTTACGGGCAATGTTCGAATGCGCGGATAAATATATTCAATTCCTTTCGTTCAAAGGTCGCTCGTGCGATTCCTATTCTACCAAGTGAATTTCTGTGCGACGATTTTGTGCCTTTCCTTCGGTCGTTGTGTTATCGCCAATGGGTTTTGCTTCACCAAATCCTTCTGTTACAATCAGGCTTGTGTCTACGCCTTTTTTCTCCAAATAGGCTTTAACCGCCTTCGCTCGATTTTGAGAGAGGGTGAGATTGGATGCTTCAGGGCCATCCGAGTCGGTGTGACCTTCCACTCGGATTTTCAGTGTCTTTTTGCGAATGAGGTATTCGGCCAGTTGATCCAAAACAGCATAACTTTTGGCTTGAATCTCATGTTTCCCACTGGCAAAATGGAGATCTTTGAGCACAACCGCCTTGGGCAATTCATACACAATCTCCAGCGTTCGCGTATTGAAAACCGCACCCGGTGGCGGAGTCGGTACTTCGAATGTGTTGTAATCGAGCTCAGGACCAATCACCTCAACCTTGATCGCATACGCGTCTCCAGCGGGAAGGTGCGCCAAAAATTGCCCTTTCACATTGGTAATGCCAACAATTTCAATTCCCGATTTTTGACCGATGAACGTGACTTTATCGTTTGGGATGGCTTTCCCAGCTTTGTTCATCACAATTACGTTTAGCGGTGCTTTTTGTGTTTGAGCGTGCGCATGTGTAATCGCGACAAGGAAAATAAAAAAGATAAACGCTTTCATGAAGTAACTTTAGAGATATAACTGAATTCCGACAAAAAGATACTCCATTTCAACTCAATGTACCACATTTACAATTTTCCCAGGAACAATGATCACCTTTTTCGGTGCGCCACCTTCCAACCATTTTTGGGTAACCTCGTGCGCCATCACTTCTTTCTCGATGTCCTCTTTGGATAAATCTGTCGGCAATTCAAGTGTAAAACGCATCTTACCATTGAACGAAACAGGATATTTATGGT
>JBFYPU010000135.1:0-6374 GCA_041303175.1 Crocinitomicaceae bacterium
CGGGATTTGATCGTTGAAAGCCCATTTCTAAACTCATCCTGTAACGCGGAATTAACGAATTTCGCTCGTGATGAAAATCGCAGAAATTCACCATGACAACTGCGGGAATTGTTCCTGATGCGATCTCTTTTTTTAGTTGTAAATACGATTGAACCGTACCGAAACCTGGCACGCCGAGATTTTTAATGTTCACGTTTGTGAGCCGTGATTGCACCAAATAGGGAAAGGAAGAGGAATCGTCGACACCCATTCCGTAGGTGTATGAGCAGCCCATTAAAAATACCTGATCAAGGGAATCACTGACTTCATGAAGTCGCGTAATTCGCTGCCCTTTTTTATGTGTAGCACTGTAAACCAATCCTTTATTGATCGTCACTTCAAACGTTCCTTCACCGAGAGAAAAGCCCAGTTCAGCCGACTTTTCAATGCAAAATTTCGGGCTACTTTCGATTATGTAGTCCACCTGTCGGTATGCTGAATGCCCCATAACTCGGAGTGCCAACTCTAAGCAAAGCGGGGAGATCAGTAATAGAAATCCAGCATATTTTAGTCGTTTTTTCATTGAAAATCAATGTATTCAGTTTGGTCCCAAAGTGGAAATCCATCTGAATGACGCATAAATGTATAGAAATTTTAAAAACGAGCTTAACTGTTTATTCCTTTCATTACTCAGCCGCTTATTGAAGAAATGCCTACTCGAATAAATCCGTCATTTTGAAATTCAAGAAGTGATCGCATTCTTAATAAGAAGTAAACGGTGGCATAGACGAATTGAACAGCAGTAATGTATAGATGTACTTCAGATTTTTAGCCATTTCCTTTGGCGTAATCGGCTAAGAATGTAGCCAAACCACTGTCTGTTAACGGATGATTTGCTAAGGCTTGAATCGCTTTCAATGGACATGTAGCAACATCGGCACCTAACTCCGCACAACTAATGATGTGCATCGGATGACGAACAGATGCGGCCAAAATTTCCGTGTCGAACGCATAGTTGTCATAAATCAAGCGAATTTGACCAATCAAATCCAATCCATTGGTGGAGATATCGTCCAAGCGACCTAGGAAAGGTGAAATGTAAGTTGCACCGGCTTTAGCAGCTAATAGTGCTTGTCCAGCCGAGAAAATAAGCGTGCAATTTGTCTTGATTCCTATCGAGGAAAAATGCTTGATTGCTTTGATGCCGTCAAGAACCATTGGCACTTTCACCACAATATTTTTGTGTAATTGTGCAAGTGCAAGTCCTTCACGCACGATTCCATCATAATCTGTTGAGATTACCTCAGCACTCACCGGTCCATCTACAATGTTGCAAATCGCTACATAGTGATCCAAAATAGTTTGTGCTCCAGTAATTCCTTCTTTTGCCATCAAAGAGGGGTTGGTGGTCACTCCATCCAATATCCCTAAGTCGTTTGCTTCTTTGATTTCAGCTAGATTTGCCGTGTCGATAAAAAATTTCATGATGCTCGTTTTTTTGTCAAAAATAGCCAAGATTGTTTCCTGACTTCACGTTAGTTTGATGGTTTTATACTTTTTTTTTAAACAATTTAATAACCGCAATTCAGCCTTAACTAAATGCTGACTTTCCAAGACGGCGAAAGGTGAGGATGGCAAGAATGAACGCAACAAATGGCATGGTGGCAATAATGTAATAGAGTGGAAATCCAATGATTCCGTAAAGTCCTGCAGAGAGAACTGGGAATACAGCCGTTGCAAGTGAACCAATGGATTCACTGACCCCCATGATTTCGCCTTGTTTTGCAGGATCTGCATGAATGGAAATCAGGGCATTGAATGTTGGAAAGGTGAGTGAAAGTCCGAGGTTGAGGAAATAATAGAATCCAATAAACAGGTAAATATTGCTCGTGAGTGTGATGCAAAATAGACCGATAGCACACAGTCCTAAACCGATGAGGAGGGTTCTGAATTCGCCCAAACGTCGGATAAACAGCTTCGAGACAAAAGCTTGATTAAACGCTAGAAATGAACCAACCACGAGCATGAAGATTCCCAATTCACCTTCGTCAAACGAAAATAAGTCGATTAGAAAGAGTGAAATACTGGAAATATAAAACGCCATCATCGATGAGAAAAATGCTTTCAGCGTAAACAAGGATTTGATCACAGGCGATGGATTCAATTCACGCACGCGTCGAACAATGAAAATGCTTTTCCAAAGGGCTTGTCGTTTTCGGGGAACGCGTTTTTCGACAGGATGCGATTCTTTGAGCCAAAAAATAATGGTCAATAGCGTGATGATTGAAATGCCGATTGATACGAAAAGTGTTCCGAGATAGCCGATAGATGTGGAGGCCGAAAGACCGCCAAGTGCAGGACCAACAATCATTCCCAAACCAGCAATTCCGCCCAAATAACCAAAAATATATGATTTCTGTTCGCGTGTAGTGACGTCGGCCACGTAAGCATTTGTTGTTGAGACATTGCCACCCGTGATCCCATCCAAGATGCGTGAGAGTCCTATTATAACGAGTGGAAGCGCCAAGCCAAACACAGGAAAATCGGGGAGCAGAAGAGCAAAAACGAAAATGATCCAACTCAACAATGTACCCGCTTGACTGATCAATAAAATTGGTTTTCTCCCTCGAGCATCTGATAAACTTCCCAAATAGGGTGCTCCAATGAACTGAAAACTTGAATACAAGGTCAATAACAATCCAAAAACCCATTTCGGTGCATCATACTCCTCCACAATGAATGGCAAAACAGGCATTAGAATACTGAATCCTAGGACATTTACAAAGGTCAAAAGGTAAGCAGGAATGAGTTTTTTTGACATCACACAAAAATAGTGTTAATGAAACGCAAAACACGATCGAATTCAATGAATTCAACGATAAAAAATGGAATAAATGAGTTGATCTGTAAGCTAAAGTTGTAATTTTAGGTAAACTTCTCGCGATGAAACAATTGGTTATTATCCTTTTTTCTGCATTTTCATTGAGCAGCTATGCTCAATTGCAAACGTTTACAGGCAATGTTGGATTCATAATGACCTCCAGCTTTCTTGGAACGGACTATGTCATTTCAAATGCTCAATTCACAGGCTATCCGCAAGCCGTTGGATCGTTCATTTCTAATACAACGAATCTAGGATTAACGAAAGGAATTCTTCTCACCACGGGTGAAATTTTTGACACACCCGCTGGTCCGAATGGTCCAAACGATCAATCCGATGCGGGTTATGACAATCAGGCAGCAGGAACATCCTTGATCGAGTCTTCTACGAATGCTTCCATACTGGAGTTTGACGTAGTTTCATCGGTCGATTCACTCAAATTTCGATATGTCTTCGGTTCAGATGAATACCCCGAATACGTGGGAAGCCAATTTAACGATCAATTCCGAATCCTTCTTTCTGGACCTGGTATTGCAGGTAATATTGATCTAAATTACTTGCCGTCGGGTGTCTTAGCTTCTATCAACACCATAAACCCAACGAGTTTTTCAGCCTTCTTCGTCAATAATGGGTCTGGACTTGAAGCCCCGCAAAATCAGTCGGATTATTACATTCAGTATGATGGGTTTACCGTTCCTCTGATGGCGGTGGCGGCTGTAATTCCTGGACAAATTTATCATGTAACCATTATCGTTACAGATGTTGCGGATGGAATTTTTGATTCGGGTGTGTTCATTGAGCAGTGTGACGGGTGTGATTTCAATGCTGGAATCCCAACACTTTTAGATGACATGATTGAATGCTTCCCGAATCCTTCAAATGGGAATTGCGTGGTTAAATTCCCCGTTTTGCCATCGGACGCTACGTTAACCGTGATCAATGCACTCGGTGAAGTTGTTCAAACAGAAACAGCCCTCGCTGGAATTTCATCATTCAGTTTAAACAACATTCCTTCAGGTACGTATGTTGTTCAATTGACCTCTGATGCAGCTGTTTGGACAGGTAAGTTGATTTCTGAGTAGATATTCGAGGTAACTCTAGGTCAACTAGCAAGCAACGTTAACACGAACCAGTCAGGTGAAGCAAGCGATGGATCTGGTCGATTCCAATCACAATTAACGGTAATGAAATTAGAGATTTTAACCTGAAAAAAAGGCAAAAAAAGAGGGAAGAGCTCGCGAGAGCGAGTGAAGACGCGTGACTTCTTCGGCAGAAGAACAAAACGAGGTAGCTACTCATATCGCACCGCAACAACCTCTTACCCTTGCAATGTTCCCATCCTGGGAAGAGCCTGCGTAGCATGCGAAGACTGAGCGCGAACGAGTCAGGTGAAGCAGGCGAGAGATCGGGTCGATTCCAATCACAATTGAACGGTAATGAAATTAGAGATTTTAACCTGAAAAAAAGGCAAAAAAAAGAGGGGCAAGCTACTCATATCGCACCGCTACAACCTCTTACCCTTGCTATGTTCCCATCCTGGGGGAGTCTGAGGGAGCTGGTCGTATAAGACTTACCCCAGCTGCAAAAGTAGTACTTTAATCCAATCCTGAAAATATTATTCAAAGAATAAATTTCCTTGCAAAAAAAAAAGAGCAACTGATGCTGCTCTTTTCGTCCTATTTTTTCCTGATTTACAGGTGCATAAAGTCTTTCTTTGCCAATAGTTCATCCTCCGATTCCCGAAAATCTGGATCGTCAACGCAACAATCAACAGGGCAAACCGCAGCACATTGCGGCTCGTCATGAAATCCAACACACTCCGTACATTTGTCGGTCGCGATGAAATATACATCCATATCAACAGGCTCATGTGCTTCATCCGCCATCAGTTCTTTGCCATCCAAGGTGGTGATCATTCCTGTTAAGGACGTGCCATCAGAATATTTCCATTCGGCTCCGCCTTCGTAAATCGCATTATTCGGGCATTCTGGCTCACAAGCTCCACAATTAATACACTCGTCTGTGATAATTATCGCCATCTCTAATTCATTTAATTTGTGCAAATATACACACCCTTTGCAAATTGCTTAGCGATAAACATTTAAAAAATCGTTAACAGATAGGAATTCTAAGGGATTGAGAATACTTTTGTAGCGTGAAGCAGGACGAAATAATTTTGGGTTGTGCGCAGCTTGGTAAACTCATGCGGGCACTAGGAAATGACGAAGAATGGATTGATTTCTCTTTGGGAGTCACGCGGGTTGAATTTGATGAACTCAACACACTCATTGATCGTCAAGTTTCATTCAATGGTTGGTTCACAAAGGAGAATGTTAGAAAAGCACTTCGCAATCTTGGTGAGGAATTGACGGAGGAAAACCTTCGGACGTGGGCGAGCAATTACGCCTACTCAAGCCGTCCTAAACGAATTGGAATCATCATGGCGGGAAATATTCCGCTTGTTGGATTTCACGATTTCCTGTGTGTGATTTGCGCTGGTCACGTTGCTGTATGCAAATTGAGTTCTCTAGACAAAACACTGCTGCCTGCGCTTGTAAAGCAGCTGATTAAATTTTCCCCTAAACTTGCCGAACGCATCGAGTTTTCTGAGGGTAAGATTGGCGAACTTGACGGTGTAATTGCAACAGGTAGTGACAATTCACTCAAGTATTTTGAACAATATTTTGGGAAATACCCGCACATTTTTCGAAAAAATCGCACTTCTGTTGCCATTTTGGATGGTACAGAGTCGCACGATGAATTGGTCGCACTGGGTGAAGACATCTTCGCTTACTTTGGGTTGGGGTGCCGCAACGTTTCCCATCTTCTAATTCCTATCGATTTCGAAATCAACCGATTCTTTGAAGCCATTGTAGGCTATGGCGAGGTTGTAAACAACAATAAATACGGTAATAATTACGATTACAATCGAACGGTTTATCTTATGAATCAGCTTCCCTTGTTGGACAATAATTTTGTGCTTCTGCGCGAATCGGCTGAACTATTTTCTCCATTGGCAATGCTTCATTACCAACGATATAGTGACAAATCTGCGCTAGAAGCATACATTCAACAACACGAAGAAAAAATTCAAGTGGTTGTAGGGAAATCACATCAATACTTTGCGACTTCCCAGTTGCCTCGATTAAACGATTATGCCGATGGCATAGATGTGATGAAATGGCTACAAGAAATTGAATAACTCAATTGATTTAGTATATTAGTGTCATTACAAAAACGAAAAGACACACTTCATCAATATGGCAACCCTTTCAAGATTGGCTTTTTTTGCGGAGCACTTGATCCAAAATTCATCCGATTTTATTGGTATTACCGATAAAGATGGCGCTATTATTGAATACAATCCAGCAGCACTAAGTGCATTTGGATATTCGTTGGAGGAACTCGAAAATCTTGATTATCGAGTGCTGTTTGATTCGGAAGAAGATTTTCATCGGGTAAATGATGCACTGAATGAATCGGGTAAATTTTCTGGTGAAGTTCGAAATCGCAG
>JBFYPU010000136.1:0-3377 GCA_041303175.1 Crocinitomicaceae bacterium
AACATGCCTTTGAATTTCAATTGGGCAAGAAAATTTCCTTTTTTCCAGATGATTTAAAAAATACGAGCGTCGTTCCTACGTGGAACAATGCATTTGTAATGGCGATCCACACGAGTTTTGATGAACATCGACCGTTGAGTTTATCACCCGATGCGATTTGGCTAACGATTTGTCAAGGGGTTTCAATTCACATCAACCAACATTTCGATCAATTGGAATCCTTCATTTTCAAGGCAGAAAAACCGGATAAATTTGTCGTTCGAAACGACGATCTTTCGAATGGTAGCGCTCATTGGGCAGATTTACTCCACTCATTTTCTGATTCAACGACGAAGTATGTAAACGACGATTATTACGCCTTTTTCGTTCCAGAATTTTCCACCACAACGGATATCATCAAAACGAGCTACGAAGTCACGATGCTCGAAGGATTTAGTCAAGCGTTTGAGTATTTCGGTGATTCTGGCTGCGGCATTCCCACCATTACCCTACAAGGTACGAAGAAAGATTGGCAAGCCATTTTGGACCGTCTCACGACACTTGAAGCCTTAGGATTGGGAACTTGGGCAAACGAATTGCGCGGAGTTTTGCAAAAATTCGTGGATGTTTATGACCGTAAGGTTGACCTTGACTTCTGGCAAAGCATCTACAAAGAGCATTCAGAATACAATGCATCCTATGTTTCGGGCTGGTTCATCAAACTGTTCCCCTATTTGTGTTCGACGGGTGAGATGGAGGATGCGAACGATCCAGAAGGAATTTACTATAGCCGTGCACCGAAATTGTACGTTCCCAATACATTTATTGAAGGGGAAGATTACTTGATTTCTCGTCTTCAAGTAGGAGATTTTCCGTCGGGAATAGCTGAGATTACTGTTCATTGGAGTGATTATGGAACTGAACGTGAAATGAAAGTACATGCAGGATTTTACGGCATCCATCAATATGCTGATCTCACCTTGGAACCAGCGATTGCTTGGGCCGTACGCGACATAACAGGCTCAGATGTGGAACACGAGTATGAGTGGGCGGATGTTGACCATGAACATCGGAAGGTCTATTGGTCGCCTCATGCGATGGAAGAACTACTCGATTCAGCGATCTACGCCCCAAAAAGTTTCAGTAGCCCAACCGATAGTTATGTGATGGTGAAAACCCAGATCCTTGATCATTTCTCCAAGCTAAGTAACTTTTCAGTTAAGGATTTGGAAGGAAAATCGTTTGATGTATTGATTTCCTCGACAGGGAAATGTTTGGATGTTCGAACCCCTCAACCTTCTGATGATGAAGATAACGAGATGTTGGTTGATCCATTACTTTTGCAAGAAATCAAGAACACAATACGCTCACTTCCTCAACCTTGGTCGCCAGCCCACGCGGATTATCGCCATTTCGTGGAGGATTATGTCGATAAAACTGATACAGGTGAGATTGTTCCGATTCCGTGTAATAGTTTCGTGAGGATAACTTTTTAGGAATGTTGAGTTCTGCCTCAAAGTTTAAATCTTCCTCAACTCCTTCTGAAACCATTTTCCAGAATCTTTCATCGTTCGTTCCAAGGTCTTGTAATTGACATACACCAACCCAAATCTCGGTTCGAAGCCTTCGCTCCATTCGAAATTGTCGGTCAAGCTCCACACGAAATAGCCTGAAATGGGCACTCCTTCCTCTTTCGCTCGGTAGACATTCGCTAAGTAGTTTTGAAAAAATTCGATGCGATCGGGATCATGCACGCCGGTTGAAGTCAGGGAATCTTTCACGCAGACCCCATTTTCTGTGACGATGATGTTCTCAATGCCTTCGTATTTCCCAAACTGTTTGAGGACATGGTAAATTCCTTCGGGGTTGATTTCGAAGCCCATTTCGTTCACGGGTACATCTCGTTTTTTGGGCGACACTTGCTTCGACCACACAATTGGAATGGCGCTTCGTTTCGCGACGACGGGAAAATAATTCTGCAAACCGATGAAATCAAAATCGAAGATGAGCAGTTCCTCGTCCCCTTCTTCAAAGAATTTTTCGATGCGCTTCAGGGCTGGAAAGGCATGGATCGGATACCCCAATCCCAAGGAAGGCTCGATGTATAAACGGTTCAGCATTGCATCAATTCTCGCGACGGCTTTGGTGTGTTTGTCCAAACCTTTGTGCGGTTTCACTTGTGAACAGCTGAACGTACTTCCAATGTTTGCATTTTCCACGTTCAAACGCAAGGTGCGACCAGCGGCTGCCATCGACAAACACGCGTGGTGCGTAGCTTTCAAAAATTTATCGATTCCCTTCTTCCCCGGCGCGTGGTAGCCCATCATGTAGCCTAAACCGACAAATGCTGCGGGTTCGTTCATCACCATCCAGTTTTTCACTTTTCCGCCGTATTCGCGGGCGCAAAACGCAACGTAATCGTCGAACCAGTTCACAACTTCGCGGTTTGTCCACCCCCCTTTTTCTTCCAAGGCCAGCGGTAAATCCCAGTGATATAACGTCACCCAAGGCTGCACGCCCTGTTTGAGGCATTCGTTAATCACGTTGTGGTAAAATTGAACGCCTTGCGGATTCACTTCCCCCTTTCCATCTGGAAAAATACGTGACCATGCGATCGAAAAACGAAACACGTCGAAGCCCATTTCCTTATTGAGTGCAATGTCTTCTTTGTAGCGATAGTAAAAATCGACGGCTTGATCCCCATTTTCATTGTTGTGAATCGTGCCTTTCTCGTGTGTAAATGCGTCCCAAACGGATGGACCTTTGCCGTCTTGATCCCACGCCCCTTCAATCTGATAGGCTGCGCAGGCTGTGCCCCACAAAAAATCTTCCCCAAACACCTCGAGGTGAAAGGTATCTGCCTGAATTTGAGCGTTAGCATGAAATCCGAGGAACAGAAGACTAACTGTGAGTATTTGGCGCATAGTCCGTCGAAAATACACAATTTTTTCAGCCGAAGTATTGGATTCGCGCGGAACAAAGAGGATAACTGCATTTAACATTGACTTATTTCTTAACGTGCGCCAACAGTATCACCGATAGTAGAATACTAATCGAAAATTTCTCTTTTTCCACTATTGGCGGCAAAAGTGAAGCAAAACCGCGGGCTTACTCGAACGTTTAGCGCGGTTTTTTTGGTAGTTAACCTACTATTCTTGGTGCTTGAGCCGCGCTATTTCGCATGCTTCTGAATGCTGAATTTATCGCGGATCGCTACGCGCTAGCTCCAAATTTAGCAGCATTCAGTGCACACACGAAACCTCGTCGAGCGAGGCCCGATTTGTTTTCTTCCTAACGGTTTTTAGTTCCTGTCGCTGCCGATCAGTTTTCATTAGCTACGCTTCATAGTTGATGATGCAAGAGACGGTTTTACAAACATGGTGTTCAAAATAGTTGTA
>JBFYPU010000137.1:0-5617 GCA_041303175.1 Crocinitomicaceae bacterium
TAGCGTATGTTTGTGCGCCATTTTTATTGACTGCGTGTTATCAGCATTTTATGTATAATTCATCTTTCTATTTTTTCAAAGAAGCTTCGTATTTAGGATGATAACGGAGCACACTAAAGACATCATTTCGCTGAAATTCCGACCTTTTTTTTTAGAATAGAAAAACCCGAAGATTTTTTATTGAAGTTTGTTGTTTAACTCCCGTCGCTAACGCTCGGGTTTGCTATCGCATCTGCCTTCGGCGGTCAAAAGCTAGCGCTTTTTCTTGCTGCTGACTTCGTCGGTCATGGCAAGACGAAACGAGAGAAGCGAAGATGAGTTTAGATTCCATTGTCTTCTCACTCATTGCCTAAAAATGGTTGCATTTCTTTTTCAATAATTGCCCGAAGTTCATTTAATTTGATAGCATATTGTTCTAATTTTTTTTCTCCGTCATTCGTTGGTACCCATTTTTTAACTTTCATAGGTTTCCCATCATCATCCACTGCCACAAATACAATGATGCAATGTGTTTTCTTTTCAAATTTTTCATTCGAAATATCTTTTGCGTAGACATCAATTCCTATGTGAATACTTGTGCTGCCTGTGTGGATAACATACGCATCAACTTTTACGATGTCTCCGATATTAATTGGACTATAAAATCGAATCCCACCCACGTAAACGGTTACACAATAACTTTCAGTCCATGTCCGTGCACACGTATAGGCTGTTTGGTCTATCCATTTCATCACTACACCTCCGTGCACTTTCCCACCGTAATTGATGTTCGAAGGTTCGCTTAAAAACTGAAATGTTATTTTTCCTTTTTTTTCCATTGTTCTCTTTAACTTGTGAACGTTTTACTGCTGTTCGTTCGGGAGGGATTTAGCACTCCATTTTAAAGGAAGTACCACAATTCAAATATAGCAAAAAGCCAATGGAAAGTACACCGCGCAGCAGCACCGAATGTAAATGTTGAGCCTAGCACCAACCCCCACTTTTGCCACCACGAAGTTGCAACCGCAGCCAAGCTCGTGTTAAGCGTTCGTTCGTTCTATCTGTTTATTATTTCTACTCCACTCACTCCAAGAACCGACATATAATTTCGGCATTTCCTTTCCAGCATAGTCTAACGCCAGTAAGGTATGACAAGCTGTGACACCCGAGCCACAATGAACAATAATGTTTTCATGGTGAATGTCACCAAATAGTGTTTCATACTTCTTTCTCAATTCATCAGGTTTCAGATATAAACCGCGCTCGTCTAAATTTTCTGTAAATGGGATATTTATTGCTCCTGGAATGTGACCTGCAATTAAATCAATGGGTTCAATTTTCCCTTCAAATCGTTCTTTGTCTCGAACATCAACCACCAAATAATTCGGATTTTGTGATACATTTTCTACATCATTCATCTCGATTGTTGGTAGCTGCCAATGCTCAATTTGATATGCTTCATTAGCTCTTCTCATTATTTCAGTCTTTGAACTCAACGGAAACTGATATTCTTTGGCCTGATTGAGTCCTCCGTTTAATACTTGAACGTTCTCATGTCCAACTGATTTCAACATCCACCAAAATCGTGCAGAAGCATTTGAACCATTATTGTCGTCATAAATTATGATGTGTTTGTCCTTTGAAATTCCTATCTCGGTTAAGGTTTTAGCAAAGGTTTCTAATATGGGCAATGGGTGGCGTCCGCCTTCAGAATAATTGCTTTTTATGTCTGCCAATTGCGTATTTAGGTCAACAAAATAGGAACCTTCTAAATGTTCCGTCTCATAGTTCGTTTTAGCATTCTTACTGTTGCTTACATCGAACAGCATCACATTGGAATTTTTGTGAATTTCCTTTAATTCATCCACCTCAATAATTGGTGATATCCTCATGTTTTTTTTCTAATTTTTAGTTCTGGTCAACAGTTCTGTAACGTTATGGCTAACAGTTGTGCAAATGGCGAGCGGTCCGACTCCTTCTATAAATCGTTTCACCGAAGTTAACGAAAGTTTCGTTCAAATTAATTGTTGGCTTGAAGCAAACGCGGAGGCTTGGCGCCAGACAGGCTGTTAGAGGTAGGATTTAATCCAGAATTTCTAAATTATCGCGGCTTTTATTGGTTATCACCCTTGTCAATAAGTAATTAGTAATTACGGGCGTTAACGACCAGATTAACATTCTGTAAGTCAACGATAACAACACATCAGCTATGGTTATATGGCAACCATTGTTCATCTAATCCCAGTAATTTTCAACGTTTATCTCCTTAAATCATTCGGGATCGGATTGAATTTAGGTTACGCTAGACAGTTTTACGAGTACGTTCATCCATTCAGCAGAATATAGTCAGAGAAGTAATTTGCAACTAGTTTGTGAACCTGCCTTTTGGACAGTTATTTAGGTATTTGGGTGAATATTTAATAGTTTTACAGAAAATCAAGTTTTTCACAATGAGTTTACGCATCATCCTCTTATTCGGCTTACTAATTTCGGGAACTGCGTTTGGGCAGGAACTGGATCATTTATGGTCAGCCACGGTAGGAAACCCTGTTGCCAACGAGAATCAAGGGCCTACAGGTTTGGTCGTTGACAATGATGGAAATAAATACATCTGCGGGAAGTTTGAGGGGACCCATGATTTTGATCCTGGTCCAGGTGTCGCTGAACCTATTGCCGCTGGTGAGAATGTCTATATCATGAAACTGGACTCCAATAATAACCTCCTTTGGGTGAATTCGTATGGAACAACTGGATCTCAGTTGGTCAATTACGGACTGGTAGTTGATGATTTGGGCGGAGTATATACATATGGTTACTTTGAAGGTAGTTTGTTTTATGACCTACAAAATTCATTGTCCACAAGTGTGGCCTCTACATGGTGGTACACAGACTGTTATGTTCATAAGTTAGCACCTGATGGTCAGTTCGAATGGATCAAAACGTGGACGAGTAACGATGGCGACGGAATCATTAAAATGTTGAGAGACAACGATGGTAACTTTTACATGCATGGTTTTTTCGGAACGAGTTTAGACATGATCCCCGGATCAGGTGTCTCCATCATCACTGATCCAAATGGATATGGAAAGTTCTTAGCGAAATACAACGCTAACTTCCAGTTGATCTGGGCAAAACAATATGAGGGAACGGGGTCTCTTTTCATTCGAGACATCCATTTGAATTCAGACGCCGAATTAACCATTGTAGGTGACTACGATGGTATCATCGATTTCAACTTAAATGCTGGACTTGATAACGACACTGCTTTCGTGAATGATGATATGTTTACACATGTTATAGATACCTCAGGTATGACCCTTTGGCGACATACAATTAAAGATTCTGGTGTTGAAAGAAATGGCAAAATCGTGGAGGACCAAAATGGAAACAGGTATGTTAGCGGAACGTACAACAGTGATGTGGATTTCAACCCTGGTGGACCGCCGAACATATTGGAGTCATACGGAACGGACGGTCACTTATTGAAATTCGACGATGCTGGAGTTCTTCAGTGGGCAAAACCCGTGCATGGAGAAGGATCAAACGGGGTTGGTTTATTATTCATGGATGGCAATGAATTAATCATTGCAAATTCATCGTTTTATAATTTAGATTTGGAAATCGACCCAAGTCCAAGTGTAATTTATATCAATGGTCCAGGAAATGCCACAATAGCCTATTTGATGAAATTGGACGGCGATGCAAATGTTCTTTGGCATCAACCATTAGAATCCTCAGGTACAATCAATTTTTTTGGGCTTGATTTTGATCAAAATGGCGATCTATTCATCGTCGGTCAATTGAACGGTAGTGTAGACATGGATCCCGGACCTGGTGTCGCTCAATTGAGTCATAACTTTGGGTCAACAACCCTTTTTGTTGGTTATCATGAAGATCCTTGTGCGCCACTCGCATCGAATTTGTCTAATTATACAGATGCAAGCTGTAACGCTGCCGGCGAGGTTAACGCGGTTGGTATAAATGGGATTCCTCCCTACTCCTTCAACTGGTTAACCAATCCTCCCATAAGTGGAAGTGCAATTATCTCTGATACAGCAGGCTTGTTTTTTGTTGAAGTAGAAGACGCGGTTGGATGTTTGGACACGAATGCCATTTATCTTGAAGGTCCATCAACCAATGCTGGATTTGACTTGGACGTAAACATGATTTCATCAAATTTCATTCAGGGTCAGTCCGCAATGATCTGGCTAGATGCCTATAACGGAAGCTGTCAAAATGCTTCAGGTCAGTTACAATTGGTTTTGGATTCATTGATTCAATACGATTCAGCAACGGTCGTTCCGAATACTATCATTGGGGATACGCTGATCTGGAATTTTACCGATTGGAATTATGATTCGACACACTTCATGCCAATAATCTTCGTTACGACAAGTCAAAATGCGGTGACTGGAGATACGGTTTGTTTTGCTATGGAAATTACTCCTTTCGCTGGTGATGTCGACACGACTAACAACGTGAAGAATTATTGTGTCCCCGTATTGGCGAGTTACGATCCGAACGATAAGAAGGTGTATCCCATTGGAATATGCGATGATCATGTCTATATGGATCAAGAACTCACCTATACGGTGCGTTTCCAAAACACAGGTAACTTCGAGGCCCTTCATGTGAATATTATTGACACAATTGATACGAGTCTAGATTTGACAACGTTCGAGTTGTTGGGACAAAGTCATCCTAATTTGGAGGTCAACTACATGGGAGACAATGAATTGCAATTCAATTTCCAGAACATTCACTTACCAGACAGCATGTCTGACCCTGTCGGGAGTTGTGGTTATGTCATTTTCAAAATCATTCCGAAGCAAGGGATAGCGTTTAACACAATCGCGAGGAACAAAGTCCATATCTTTTTCGATTTCAACGAGCCGATCATCACGAATACCGTAACAACAACATTTACGAATGACATTCCGTGTGTAACGACTGATGATGTCGGCTTGTTTGAATTGGATGAGGTGATGTATATGGTTTATCCGAATCCAACCCAATCTCAGGTAACGTTCAGAATCAATGATCACAAAAAGCATTCGTTAAAACTCGTTTCGTCTATTGGGACAACGATTCTTGAAACTGAACTTGTGAACGGAAGTGTAGTCCAAATGAGTGACTTACCCTCTGGGTTGTACTATTTTCTAATAGACGAGCGGCATTTTGTGAAACTGATGAAACAATAGGTTAAGCGCTTCAGAAACCCTATCAATCTCCTTTTGAACGGAATGTTGCACAGCAATTTAATGACACGTACAGGTACGTGGTATCAGTCCAATTGTTGTTAAGCTAGAAGGTCTGACATTAATTGTGAATTAACCGTAATGGTTTCCGATAGACGATATAAGCCTCTTTTTTTGTGGTTGTTCAGCCCGCGGTGCTTGAACTTGTTGAAAGATGGTTATTCGTTGATATTTTGGGTATCATCTTTTTAAGTCCTCGTCATAAAATGGAATTACATCGAATAACTCGTTGGCTTTAAAAATATCTTTGTTCACAACAAAAAGGCGGTAAACCCTATCGTCTGTTTTTGAATAGTGTGGAATGTCATTCTGTATTACTCGGATATGTTGATTTTCCAGTTCTGTGCGTTTTAATTCCATTAGCGATTTGGATCTAGTAA
>JBFYPU010000138.1:0-5244 GCA_041303175.1 Crocinitomicaceae bacterium
CAAGCAAGGCAAGAAAGACTTGCACGGGGAATTAGGAATCAAGTTAACCGACTGGCTGATGAGACTGAAGAAGAAAATCGCGTGCGTTTAGCTTTAGATGCCGAACGACATCAATTACAAAGAGATGAAGAAACTGCCGAACAAGTCAGACAACGCCAACTCACAAATGCAGAACGTGAAAGAAACAGACGAGCTAATGAAACAGCAGAACAGCGTGAACGTAGGCTCCAATACCAACGTGACTATCGTGCAAGAATAAGGGATAACGAGACTGATGCGCAAAGACTTGAGAGACTTGGTGTTGTTCATGTGCGCGTACGGGAAGGTCGCTTTGCCCATCCAAATTATCGTTTCTGGTACATTGGTAATCCTGGTGTGGAGCAAGTTGATAATCAAGGTGCACCTGATCAAACATGTGTGCACTGTGGGGCGCAGTATTGGGCAAGTGAAGTAAATTCAAGGGGAGTTTATGTAAAGTGTTGTGAAAGCAATAAAATAGTTATTCCACAAATTACACGAGCTCATCCTACAATTGTTCGCTTGTTGGATCCAAATAATGAAAATCCAATGGATATTGACATTAGGAGGAATTTTAAACTCTGTATTCGCCAATACAATTCGACTTTTGCTATGGCCGCTGTAAAAACCGATTTCGATCGTGCTGACTTAGATAACAATTTTAATGATGTACATCGGCGTGGAGCTCGTGGGGCACCAATTGGCTATTTATATAAAGTTCACGGAACTGTGTTCTATGGAATGGCCCCGATGTTCAATGGTCCAGGCGACTACCAAAATCTACGAACTGTGCAATGTCTCATGTTTGATTCGGATCAAGCAATTATTGACAATTTGGCAGAAAACTTTCCACTTCGGAATATGTTAGAAAGCCAACGATTATTGCGACCAACAATTGACATGTGTCATCGAATGTTAATTCAATCAAACGAATTAACTCGATTTTTCATGTCAAATCGTGAAGTTCTCCGTAACCAAAATCGGGATGATGCATTTACAGTTAGATGTTGGCTTACGCGTAATGTGCCGCAAAACCAAAATGTGCCACTAAATGCCCAGGGCCGCCGGCAAATAGCAACAGCAGCAATTAATGGTGAAGTTGCTGCAGTGTTTACAGACAGGGACGGTTTGCCTGGTGATGGTTACATTTTATATGCCCATGCTCGTGAACAAGGATTGCCATTGATCAACATTATTCCACAAGTGCAAAATAATCGAATGCAGCCAATAGATTTGCGCGATCCTAATTGTGACCCATTATGTTTTCCCATCATGTTCCCATATGGCGAAGCTGGCTATGACGAAAGGATTGAGCATAACCAACAAGTGCTAACGAGGAATTCGCGCGTTACCCTCAAGGAATTCTACAAGTTTCGTCTTCACTTTCGTCAAAATGTCAGATTTATGTTTATGATGGGCAAACTATTGCAGGAGTACATTGTCTTGTGTTGGCTCAAAATTGAAAAAAATAATCTCAATTTTCTGCGCCATAATCAAGCCAACTTACGAATTCATGACTATGCCGGCATCATGGACCATTTAAACAATCCAGCGGCTGGCGACGTCATTGGTCGAGCGTTTATTTTACCGTCCACATTCGAGGGTAGTGATCGTGCCATGAAAAAGCATTATTACGATGGAATGGAATTAGCCGGAAAATTTGGAAAACCTGACCTTTTCATAACATTCACCGCTAATCCTCAATGGCCCGAAATTCAAAACGAGTTGCAAGGGCAATCGTACTTGTCCAGGCCAGATGTATGCTCACGAGTGTACAACATGAAATTTAACGAATTTTGGAATGACCTTGTTGAAGAACATAAATTGGGTGTCATTGAAGCTTGGCTAAAATCCAAAGAATATCAACAGCGTGGCCTACCACATAACCATGCTCTGATTTGGCTTGCTATCATCGACAAATTAACAACGCCTGAAGGTATCGATCAAATCATTTGTGCAGAAATTCCTGATCCAGATTTGGAGCCAGAACTTTATGCTTTGGTAGTGAGCAAAATGTTGCATGGCCCGTGTTATCCGCATAGTCCTTGCATGCAAAAATTTGGAACTCGTTGTTCCAAAGGCTTTCCAAAAGAATATTCGGAAACAACAGTTATTCGCGAAAATAACTATCCTCTGTACAGGCGAAGAAATAACGGCAGAACAGTAGTGGTAAATGGATATGTACTTACTAATCAACACGTCACACCCTACCCACCAAAGTCCTTGTTGAAAAGTCAATGCCATATCAACATTGAAGTCGCCTTTTATTTAAGCACCATCAAGTATGTGCTCAAATATGTATGCAAAGGCAATGACCGTGTAAATGTGTTAACTCACGGTAATAATCGAGATGCGCCATTTGCCAATCGAGGCCAGACAAATGAAGAAATTGCCAATGCACTACGGGATAACCCGCCGCAACCAGCCAACCTCAACCAACCAGAACAAATCCCCTTAAATGCAGTTGACCCGTTAGTTGAAGTCGAAGATGTCCCTTTAGAGGTTAACGAAGTTGATGCAGTAGTTCATTTTGAAGTCAATGACAATGACAATTATGATGTGCAAATCAATAGGGATGTTGGTCCTGTATTTCCTGCTGGACCAGAAAGAGCCGATGATCAAGATGAAGTTCAACCCAATGCTGATCATGTAGTGGGCGAAGTTCGAGAGGAAATTTACGATGAAATTAGGGCATATGAAGGTATGCTTTTTTCAAAAACATTTAAATTCTATTTATTTTTCTATTTTTGTTATTTTAGATAAGCGCTATGTAAGTTCTATTGAGGCTTTTGACAAAATCATGGGTTTTCAAAGGATTGCAATGTCCCATTCTATTCATGTTTTGAAAATCCATTTACCTGGTAGACAAAACATTGTTTTTACCGAGGGCGGAGTAGCAAACGTAGCCAACCGTGAAGCTCCAGTAACAGAGTTGATGGATTTTTTTCAATTAAATGGCCGGGATCCTGTTGCTCGGCAATACTTGTACAAAGAAATTGTCAATCACTATGTCTTCAATCCAACAACAAAGCAGTGGACAGCGAGAGTTAATGATGGTTCGCGAGTAATTGGTCGCATCCCCTTTATTAGCGTTCGATCAAGAGAACTTTTCTTTATGAAACTGCTTTTGCTGCATGTTCGTGGGCCAATTTCTTATGAACATTTGCGCACGGTCAACGACCACGAGTGGCCAACATTTGAAGCAGCTGCCATGGCAATGAATTTGGTAGATAATAATGTCCAGTGGCAAACAACTATGGCCGAATTAGCTGCAACTGAAATGCCTTATCGATTAAGGTTTTTGTTTGTAACCATTTTGGTTCATAATAATCCGTTGAATCCAACTCCGACGGCACTATGGGATGAATTTAGCGGAGCGATGAGCGAGGATTATCGATTCGAAGACGACGAGACTCGGAGACACAGAGCGCTTGGGGTAATTAGTAACAACTTACACTTTTATTTAAATTAAAATTAATTCAAACCATTAACATAGCATGTGAGACATCTTTTAGCTGGGCATGGGAGAACACTTGCCGAGTTTAATATGCCTGAACCCGATGAGAGAGGTCTTAATTGGCGTCATGAATTTATTCCGCCTAATTTCGACGACTTGGCACCAGCAGAGCACCACGCTATCGCTGTCGATCTAGCCGTTACACTTAATAATGAGCAAAGAGTAAGTAACATCAAAATTCTTTTGGTAACTTATCATTTAGTAAGAATTTTTCTCCATGTAGACTGTAATCGAAACAATTATGGCCGCCGTAGTGAACAATAATCAAAATCGAAGTAACTGCTTTTATGTCGATGGTCCCGGAGGCACTGGCAAAACATATGTCATTAATGTAAGTAGTATTTTTCTTATTGCATTTTTTTGTATTCTTTTTCATGTTTGCCATTAATAGTTATTGTATCACCGATTGAGGGAGCAAAATTTCCACATGATTCCAACAGCATTCACTGGAATTGCCGCAGCACTTTTGATTGGTGGTGGTCAAACGCTTCATTCCAAATTTCGCATTCCAATTCCTACTGATCTCGAGTCAATTAGCGGTATTCAAGCGGACTCGGATGCGGCCAATATTCTTAGGCAGTGTAGGCTATTTATTATCGACGAAGCGTCTCAAGTATCTATCGCAATTCTCGAGTGCATTGACCGTCTTCTCCGGGATTTAATGCGAAGGCCTAATTTGCCTTTTGGTGGCAAGGTAGTTGTACTCACTGGAGACTTTCGTCAGTGTGGTCCAGTGTCGGATAATCCGGTTATTGAATCCAGTACTCGCATGTGCATTAAATTGTCTAATCTATGGCCAACATTTACACAAATGGGTTTAATTGAGAATGTACGTGCTGAGCCAAATGAAGTCGAGTTCAAAAATTGGCTTCTCGAAGTTGGCGAAGGCCGGTGTCGAGTTTATGATGGCCATCAATTAATTCGATTGCCTCAACAAGTTGTATGCACTGGTAATTTGGTGAACGATATCTTTGGTGAAGGTGAATTGTTGTTGAACGAAAACAATCGTTACAATCGCGCAATTTTATGTCCGACCAACAGGGACGCCTTGGAAATAAACGAGGTTATTTTGCGCCGCTCACCTGAACCTAATCGGCAAATGTTGTCGGTCACACATTTATTGGATCGAGAGAATGACGATGATGATGTTGACAACGAGGATCCAATTGAGGATGTATTGAGGCGAACGCCAACAAACTTCCCACCGCACATTCTCAACTTGAAAGTTGGAGTTCCTGTGATGCTGATAAGAAATTGGTCAGTTTCAGATGGACTATGCAATGGTACGCGTCTTATTGTAACACAAATAAACAATCACACTGTGAGATGTCGAGTACTGAATGGGCCAACAGCGAATCAGGAGTTTAACTTTTGTCGTACAACGTTTCGCTCACCACTAACCGAGCCTGGTGTTCGCATGCGCAGAGTTCAATTCCCCTTTCGTTTGGCTTTTGCAATGACAATCAACAAATCGCAAGGGCAGACGTTCGATATGGTAGGGCTTTTGTTACGCGCTCCTTGTTTTGCACATGGTCAATTGTATGTTGCTACGTCGAGAGTGCGCAATTTTAATTCAATTCGAATTTTGGTACAAGATCATTTGATTGGCCGAGATCGACAAGGAGAGTTGCCAGGGCTGGATGCCGATGGCGGATGTTACACCAAAAATGTTGTTTTTAGGGCTTTTTTACAATAAATTTACATTATAT
>JBFYPU010000139.1:0-28276 GCA_041303175.1 Crocinitomicaceae bacterium
GGGATGGAGGTGTCGATGCGCGCTTCTACCCAAGAACCTTCACGCACCAATTCGGCAAACGAGCGCAATTGAAAAATCGTTCGACCCCGTTCACCTGTAGCACGACCCTCAGGTAAACCCGATTCATTCATATACGTCTGAATCAACTCATCACCGAGTTCTAGAATTTCATCCGCGACCGCGTCCAAAAATGCGCCTTTTCTCTCGCCAGACATTGCCCGGAATTCACCAAAAGCGGTGTGCGCCAAGGCCAAAGCCTCAATGATTTCCTCATCGCTAGCTTCTGTAAAAACGGTTTCATTTTCAACGTTTAGTTGCGGATTGAAGGTCTTGAATTGAAGGATTCCATCGGCTTTCAATTCATTCCCAATCTGATTTTTTCCAGTGATCATTTCTTATGCTTTTGCCGTTTGAAGTTCTTTGTATGCGGGTAAAGTTGGACGGTTTCTCAGTCCCACTTCAATGATGTTGAGGACTTTTTCCCGTTCTTCAGCAATCAATGGCAATCGCGGAGCACGCACGTTTTCCGTTCCAATGCCGGTTGCCACTTCTGCCAATTTAATGTTTTGGACTAATTTACTATTTATATCCAATTCGAGCAGGGGTAAAAACCAACGATAAATCGCAATCGCCTCGTCAACTCTTCCCGCTTTTACCAATTCATAAATCGCCACGGTTTCCTTTGGAAATGCGCAAACGAGTCCGGCCACCCAACCATCGGCACCCATGAGTAAACTCTCCAACGCCAAGGTGTCAACGCCCGTTAAAATGGCAATGCGATCACCGAAACGGTTTTTCAGACGGGTAACATTGGACAAATCGCGCGTCGATTCCTTGACGGCCTGAATCGTGTCGCATTCGATCAATTCGGCAAACATATCGAGCGTTACTTCGATTCCATAATCAACAGGATTGTTGTAAATCATGATTGGAAGTGTCGTGCTTGTTGCAACCGCTTTAAAATAGGTAACCGTTTCGCGCGCATCTGCCTTGTAGCGCATGGGAGGAAGCATCATTAAACCACTTGCGCCATCTTCTTTTGCTTTTCGTGCCGATTCGATCGCGTTTTTGGTGGTTTGTTCAGCAATGTTGATGATCACTGGAATCGTTCCGTCCACAATCTCCACTGCCTTTTTCACCAAGATGCTTTTTTCGTCATCTTCCAACGTGCTTGCCTCTCCGAGCGTTCCACCCAAGATGATTCCATGAACACCAGCGGCCATTTGTGCGCGAATATTTGTCTCAAACATCACGAGATCCAACTGATCATCGTCGGTAAATTTTGTTGTGACTGCTGGCATGACGCCCTTCCAGTTTATTTCCATAGTTGTATGCGTTCTAAGACCGTTGAAAAACCCTCTACTCGTCGTTACTTCAAAACCGCCGAAGGCAGCAGCGAAGCAAATTTAAAGTCCTCATTTACAATGCGTAAACTGCGGCTTAAATTTTTTTCGTGCCTCGATTAGAGACTTTTTTAACGGCCTTTTTGTTCAATGTCAAAAGTAAAGGGTGTTTCTGGTGTTGAATGAACGATAATTAGCGAGAAGTAATACTATTTTACCTTAAATTGATTGCAAATGCGTAAATAATTGAATATTTTTAACAAATGAAGGCACTTCCCTTTACGATACCGAAGCGAAATTCTGCGCTCTTGCTCTTTCAACGAGATCGAGGAGCGAAGTTTTACGACCAATTTCATCAGCACGAAGCGGTTCAAATATCCATGATTTTAGGTGGGGAAGGAGAACTCATTGCAGGTGATCGGATACGCCGATTCAAGCCGGGCGACTGTTTTGTCTTCGGATCATTTATGCCGCATTTGTTTAAATCGGAGGCGCGGAATGACAGTGAGGTGGAGATGATCAGTTTGTTTTTTGTCCGTTCCGACTTCAATGAATTAGTGAAAATCGAAGAAATTCAAGCGCTTGAACAGGTGCTCAACGAACTGGAATTTGGGTGTTCCGTTGAAAGCCATCACCAAGCAATCTTGGAGAAATTTACTGCCATTGAGCGCTCAATTTCAATCGAACGCGTTGTTCATTTTTTTACTTTGTTGGAACTCATTCAGACTGCCAAACGCATCCCCCTTTCGAGCACAGCTCAACGAAAAATGATGACCGAAAACGAAGGAAAGCGCATGCAAAAAGTCTTGAATTTTGCAATGAATTCACTGGCAAATCAGATTACTCTGGGAGAAGTGGCAGCGGAGGCGAACATGACCACAAACGCCTTTTGCAGGTATTTCAAGCAACGCACAAATCAATCCTTTTTTCAATTCCTGATCGAGCTTCGGATCGAAAATGCCTGTTCGCTCTTGGTGAATCGGGAGGATTTATCCATTTCTGCGGTTTCGGAATTATCGGGTTTTATGAATCTTTCCAATTTTAATCGAAAATTTAAGGAGGAAAAGGGGATAACACCATCGGATTTTAGACGGCAGATGATGGAGTGACTATACACGTCTTCGTTAACGAAATTATTTCCTGAACAAGAAAATGAGCGATTGCGGTATTACGGCGAACATGTAGGGAAGTTAGATGGTCGTTTCAAAACAACGGTACCATTTTAAACACCAATTAGACGAAGTAATTCTCCGCTCTATTGTCCATTCCTGAGCTAAATCGTCTGTTCCTAAACAATAGCTGATTCAGTCAACATTCAATTCTAATTTTGACAAAAATAGAGAAGAGATGAAAAAATTAAATTACATTTTATTATTACTGCTTTTTGTAAAATTCCAAGCATTTTCACAAAGTTGGGAAACAGTGGGAACGGAAGGCTATAGTGCGTTTGGAGTGCAATATCCTGATTTAGCAATGTATAATGGCGTTCCTTATGTTGCGTTTAAAGATGCAGCAAATTCTGAGAAATGTACCGTAATGAAATATATCGGTTCTTCCTGGGTTATTGTTGGATCTGCAGGGTTTTCAGAAGGAATAGCACGTGATCAAAGTATAGCAATTGATCAATCGAATGGGCATATTTATGTTGCCTACAGCGATGCTGAAAATGGAAACAAAACTACCGTGATGAAATATTCTGGGAGTTCATGGGAAGTTGTAGGTGTTGTCGGTTTTTCAGCGATGGCAGGTTATCAAAGCTTAGTTATCGACAACGGAACTCCTTATGTAGCCTTTGAAGAATATTATGCAAAAGTGATGAGATTCAATGGAACAGCTTGGGAAACTGTTGGTGGTATGCAACCTGCTTCAATCGATCAAGTTTGGTATACGAATCTTGCCATGTATAACAATTCACCGTATGTGGTTTACCGTGATATTTTTAATGGCTCTAAAACTACAGTGGTTCGTTTAGGAGCGGGTGGTACTTGGGAACCCTTGGGAATACCAGCATTTTCGGCTGGAGATTCAAAATTTCAAAGTATTGCAATAGACAATAATGGAATTGTATATGTTGCTTATCAAGATATGTTTAATGGAGGAAGAGCAACCGTAAAAAAATACGAAAATTCAAGCTGGACCACTGTTGGCACTGTCGGTTTTACCGTTGGCACTGCAATAGCAACAAATATTGAAATTAATAACGGCGTAGTCTATTTGTCTTTTATCGACGAATCCGAAGGCGATAAAATTACAGTGATGAAATTAGAAGGTCAAAATTTTGTTCCTGTAGGTTCAGTGGGTATATCGGTTGGAGCAGCTTATGGTCCAAAATTGGCTTTCGATAATGGTGTGCCATATGTGTCGTATGCGGACATGAGTTTAGGAAATAGAGCAACTCTAAAAAGGTTTGTTGATAATTCATCTCAACTTGAGGAAATCGATGCTGTTCAAGTCAATGTGTATCCTAATCCGGCGAAAAATCAGTTAACAATCGAATCGAATGCACAAATTAATGAAGTTCAAATTGTTGATTTTGCGGGGAAAGTGATTAAGGTTGAACATTCTACTCATTTTTCAATTGAAGATTTAGTTCCAGGATTGTATTTTCTACATTTATCCATTTCCACAGGAGATATTACGAGAAGATTTGTGGTAGAATGAGTTAAAATAAAGGAATAAATAGCATACCAAATAAAGGGAAATTCAATTCGAGTTTCCTTTTTTGGTTGAATAAATCGAGATATTCACCAACAAAGGCCAGAGCCCAACCAACCCATTCCCGTACTTTTATCCCGTGAAAGAGTATACAAAGCAACAATTAGCGGATTTCGTTCAATGGGACGTTCAAAATTGGGGGAAAGTCATTGCGCTTATGTCCACCATGTTCCAAAGTCATGGCGATATATTCTGATTGTAGCTTGCACTTGATTATCAATCGCGTTGAACTTTCGATTTCTTAGATTTCCGATCTTTCTGGTTTTGTGAACCTTTCGAACTTTTAATTGCCGATTCAAAGAAGAAAAAAATGCACCCCATCGTATTTTCGACGATAGAATGTGCGTTGGTCTAAGTAGTTAAACTTGCGATATTCACAACTCATCTTGGTGTGCATTGGTAAATCAATTTTCATCGGCAAAGTTAAGGTCATACATTTGTTGAGTATACCAACAAAAAATGGAATAAATGCGCACAAAATGATTGGAATAAAGAGCAATAAAAAATCAAACTTCAAGGAGATTAATTATCAGTGGTGAATTATCCTTATCAAAGAACCCTTATATTTAACCAATATACCTATGTCCAAAAACTTCCCCATGACCAACGAAAACAGCGAAGCCAAAAAGGCTTTTGACCATATAAGCAGTGCGCACGATCTCGAAACCATTATTGAGGCCATCAAGCAGAAGGCGCCGATTAATGATAACGCGAGCTCAATTCCCATAGAATTGAAACCTACGACTGATGGGACCAAATCGCGTATCGATTTTCTAGCTGAACGAAATAAACACTTCGAGTATGTCACAGGAAAAAAACCATTTACCGACATTGAAAGTTTAGAGGGTAACATTGAAAATTACCTAGGAATGACCATGGTTCCAACAGGAGTTATCGGGCCAATGCACGTGATTGGAACAGCGGCAAAAGGTGATTATTATGTTCCATTGGCAACCTCGGAAGGTGCATTGGTGGCTTCCTACAATAGAGGCGCTCGGGCAACGCGACTAGCTGGCGGTATTACTTCTGTTTGCTACCTTGAAGCCTTACAGAGAAGTCCCGTTTTTAAATTCAATGACATGGCGGATTTGGGAAAATTCCTCGTTTGGGTGATTCCACAAATGCCAAAGTTTCAAGAAATCACTGCTCTAAGTAGTCGCTTCGCGAAACTGATTGACTTAGGAGCAAACATCGAAGGAAACCATCTGATTCTCACCCTGGAATTTCAAACGGGTGATGCGGCAGGACAAAACATGATCACGCTTTGCACACAGGCAATCTGCGAATACATTATTTCAAATGCACCCATTCAACCCAATGTGTGGTTTGTGGAAGGTAATTACAGTGGTGACAAAAAGGCTACAGCGCGTTCATTCACCCACGTGCGCGGAAAAAAAGTGTCGGCAGAAGTTAACCTATCTCGAGAAATCGTTGAAAAAGTGCTGCGTACCTCACCTGAATTAATGGCGGAATATTGGCGAACCTCTACCATTGGAGTGATTCAAAGTGGTGCCTTTGGTGCGCAAGGTCACGTGGCGAATGGTCTCTGTGCATTATTCATGGCAACGGGTCAAGATGTGGCGTGCGTGGCAGAAGCCGCCGTTGGAATCACGCGAATGGAAGTCACCGATAACGGTGGATTATACGCGTCTATTACCCTACCAAATCTCGTTGTTGGAACAGTTGGCGGTGGAACAGCCTTGCCAACTCAAAAAGAATGCCTGGAATTGATGGACTGCGCAGGAGTAGGGAACGCACGTAAGTTCGCGGAAATTTGCGGTGCGCTCGTGCTGTCGGGTGAACTTTCCATTGCTGCGGCATTGTCGGCAGGACATTTTGCGAGTGCGCACAAAAAATACGGCAGAAAATCGTAGGAATGGCAACAATAGGTAACGATTCGGCTTTTGCACTTCGTTTTTGGGTGTATCTCAAAGAACGATTTCCTCCGCTCAGCCACGGGATTCTCGTGGCAACATTCAGTTTTTCAGCAATTTCCTATTCGAGAATTTGTCGAGGAGTTGACGGGTTTATTTCCTTGCCGAATTTTTTATTGTGTGCGTTTACAACAATCACCTTGTTCTTTTTAGTACGCGTGTTTGATGAATTCAAAGACGCGAAAGAGGATGCCGAACACCGATCACATTTGCCCATTCCAAGAGGATTAATTTCACTGAAAGAAATCGGGATCGTAGGAGCAATCATTTTTGCCGCTCAATTGATCGTCAATCTCGTTTTCATTCAAGATTTATTACTGATTTATGCGATTGTGATGATCTATTTATTGCTGATGGGAAAGGAATTTTTCATCGGAAGATGGCTCAAAGAGCACCCGTTTTTTTACATCACTTCACACATGTTCATCATTCCTCTCATCGACATTTATGCGAGCGGTTTCGATTGGGAACTCGCCAACGTAGCCGCACCCATTGGATTGATTTTCTTCTTTATCGTTTCATATATGAATGGTATTGTTCTCGAAATAGGGCGGAAAATCAAATCACCGGAAAATGAAGAACACAATACGTATTCAACCTCACTTGGAATGAAAAAAGCGAGTTTGCTGTACATGTTGGTACTTATCATCGCACTGGCAAGTAATCTTTTTGCGAGCTATTATGCGGGATTTGGAATGACAGGCTTCTTCATCGTTGGTACGCTCTTTTTCCTCTGCCTTCTGGCACCCATTTTCTTCCTTCAGAAATTCACAAAAGGTCGCGCTAAACTGGTTGAATTGAGTTCTGCTCTTTGGACAATAGGCAGTTATTTAACACTCGGCGGCGTTCCGATGCTCTTGAAATTTTTCAATGTTCTATGAGAATCGTCAACGAACTAACCGATTTTGTGGGAGGGAAAGCAAAAAACCTCTTTGAATTGCAAGCATTGGGTTGTAGAGTTCCTCATTTTGTGGTCATTCCCGCGGATGAATTAGAAGCACAATTTCCCAATTCACTCACTGTAACAGAAATCAAAACCTTTATTGATCAATTTACCTTTGAAACGGCTTTTCTCAATGAAATTCTCGATCATTTCAAGGGAGAAAACGTAGCAGTGCGTTCTTCTGCTTTGGTCGAAGATGGAAAAATGCATTCCTTCGCAGGTCAGTTCGAATCGGTGTTGCACGTCAACGAATCGAATTTGGTTGAAGCACTAAAGACCGTTTGGAAATCGGGGTACTCCGACCGCATTTTCGCCTACAAAAAAGCAAACGATCTCGAATTAACGGGTGGAATTGCCATTGTGATTCAAGAAATGATTGACGCTGATGTAGCAGGAGTTGGTTTTGGATTCAACGCTGTAACGGGAAATCGCTCGCAAGTGATGATCAGCGCAACGTATGGATTGGGCGAAGGCTTGGTTTCTGGTGAATTGGACGCGGATACCTACCTTGTTTCAAGAACTGGCATCATTGAGCGACAAATCGCCGATAAAAACCGAAAATTGGTTCGAAATCCTGAGACGAAATCGGGAACGGTTTATGTGGACGTTGAAGAAAATTTGACCAAGGAAAACTCACTTGCCGATGCTCATTTGATCGAAATTAGAGATCTCCTTTCACGTTTGTATGTTCATTTCAACGCTTATCAAGACATCGAATTTGCCCTAAAAAATGATGCACTTTATTTGCTCCAAACACGACCAATCACCACGGTTTCTGTTGCGGACACGAGTGGCGAGCGCATTATTTGGGACAGTAGCAACATCATCGAATCCTATCCAGGAATCACGAGTCCGCTCACGTTTTCCTTTATTCGGGATATGTACGCAGCAGTTTACCGCCAGTTTGCGGGAATCATGGGCGTAAACAACAAAACGATACAAGAAAATTCCTTGGTTTTTGAGAATATGCTCGGTTTGCTCAATGGCAGAGTCTATTACAATTTATTGAGTTGGTACCGTGCACTCGCCATGCTTCCCGGTTATGCCTTGAATGCCGAATTCATGGAAAAAATGATGGGCGTCAAAGAGCGATTTGAATTGAAAGATCTTCCAAAACGTTCCAAATTTGCGGAGCGGATGCGTGTGTTGAACATGGTTCGGGTAATGCTCAAAAATTTACGGCAATTACCCAAAATGAGTCGGAATTTCCAAGCAGATTTCAATCTGAAAATGAAGGAATACGAAGCGATTAATCTCAATCAGAAATCGGCATTTGAACTGATGGAATTATACCTCGATTTCGAACAAACACTTCTCAAAAAATGGAAAGCACCGCTCGTGAACGATTTCTACGCGATGGTGTATTTCGGTGTGCTTCAAAAATTGACAGCAAAATACAAACTCGACGAAAGCGGAAACCTACACAACGATTTACTCTGCGGAAGCGAAGACATCATTTCCGTTGAACCGATGCATCGCTGTTTAAAAATCGCAAAGTTGATAAAAAGCGATTCGAAATCGTACGAGTTGTTTACGTCACTTTCACCTTCAGAAATCAACCGAAGAAAAGCAGAATTGACCGTGGAAATTCAACATGAAATCGACGCGTATCTCACCAAGTTTGGTAATCGCTGCGTGGGAGAATTGAAATTGGAAACGGTTACCTACAACGACAATCCAGCAGCCTTTTTGAAAATCGTTCAATCGTATGTCAAGCAAGACATCAACGAAGTAAGCACGAATCATTCCGAGAAATTGCGCTCCGATGCTGAACAACAAGTGGCACAAAAACTGAAGGGGAAATTTTTCAAGAAATGGTTGTTCAAGTACGTTTTGAAAAAGGCGCGAACGCTCGTTAGTGGACGCGAAAACTTGCGCTTCGAACGCACCCGTGGATTTGGAATGGTGCGCAAAATCTTTCTTTCTATTGGACGTCAATTTGCTGCAGAACAACTCATCGTCGAACAGCGCGATATTTTCTACCTCACCAAAAATGAAATCTTCGATGTAATTCAAGGAACGAGCGTCACGACAGATATTCAAACCGTAATCAAATTCAGAAAAGACGAACAACGCGCCCAAGTCAATTTACCAACGAATGAACGGATTACGACCTTTGGAAATGTACATGTTGGAAATGATTTTGCACAAAAAATGCAATCGGGAATCACTGAAGGCGATCTTCAAGGAATTGGTTGTTGTGCCGGAATTGTTCGCGGCGAAGTGCAAGTAGTTTCTGATCCAACGGAAATTGAACAGTTGAACGGGCGGATTTTGGTGACATCGAGCACCGATCCAGGTTGGGTGCCTCTTTTCCCGACCGCTTCGGCAATTTTGGTTGAGCGTGGAAGTTTGTTGAGTCATTCAGCCATTGTTTCCCGCGAAATGGGAAAACCGTGCATTGTTGGAATTACTGGATTGCTGAAGACCTTAAAAACAGGTGATGTCGTTGAAATGGACGGAACGACTGGGGTGGTGAAACGTATAAATCGAGAAGATGTCGGATAATATTTCGCATAAAGTGCAGCTCGATTTCATCCGCTACGCAAATTGTTGGGAAGATCCTGACGTGCTGCTCAAAGGACTGAATATGGAAAAGGGTAAGCGGATTTTGTCCATTGCTTCAGCTGGGGATAATTCATTTTCCCTGCTCACAACAGAACCTGAAATAGTGGTCGCTTTCGATTTGAATCCAACACAATTGTATTTGGTTGAGTTGAAGAAATTGGCGATTCAACATTTGTCGCGTCAACAAACGATTGCTTTTCTTGGTTTTTCAGAAGATTCGGGCCGATTGTCAACCTACGAAAGATTCAAACATGAATTGAGTCCGCAAGCACTTGAATTTTGGGAAAAGAACCAGATTTACATCAAAACGGGCGTCATTCACTGTGGTAAATTTGAGAAGTATTTCCAGTTGTTCAGCCGTCGAATTTTACCGTTTATACACACCAAAAAGCGCGTAGAAGCCTTGTTGTCGAAGAAATCTGCGGATGAACAAGAAGCGTTCTATACCAAAAAATGGAATACCTGGCGTTGGCGTTTGCTTTTCAAGATCTTTTTTTCGAAAGCGGTGATGGGAAAAAAGGGGCGAGATCCACAATTTCTGAAGGAAGTGAAGGTGAGTGTAGGAACGTTCATTTTCAATCAAGCAGCACGTCAATTGAGAAGAACACTGGCACAGGAAAATTTTATATTAAGGTACAATCTAACAGGAAATTTTAGCTCACTTCTCCCACATTATTTGCAGGAAGAAAACTACGATTTAATCCACCAAAATCTGTCGAAATTGGAAATTTTTAGAGGAACAACAGACGATGCCATTGCCAAATTTGGTCAATTCGACGGAATGAATCTATCGGATATTTTTGAGTACATGGATCCAAAAACCTTCACTCATATTGGCGAAAATTTACACGCTGGATTAAATGAGAATGGTGTCATCGCCTATTGGAATTTGATGGTGCCGCGTGTTTTGAGCAACGATTTACCTGAATGGTTTCAGCTCAATGAAGCCCTATCAACAGAATTATCTCGTGCCGACAAAGGATTTTTCTACTACGGATTTTACAGCGATAAAGTGATCAAATGAAGGAAGACATCATCAATTCAATCATTCTTTCTGGGGCTTTTTTGAGTCTGTTTGCTATTGCTGAAGTGCTCTACCATTATCTCAAAGTAAAAGCGGAATTGACGCGAAAACTTGTTCATTTTGGAACGGGACTTCTCAGTTTACTTTTTCCGTTGATGCTCAGTAATCATTGGTTTGTGCTGACCTTGTGTGCAAGTTTTGCCCTCATTTTAATCGCGAGTTTGAAATTCAATTTATTGAAATCCATTAACGCAATTGATCGAAAGTCATACGGTAGTTTGTGCTATCCTTTAGCGGTTTACAGCTGTTTTTTGATCCAAAGTTGGTACGGAAAACAAAGCAATTTTTACGGAGGATACTTGATTTATTATTTGCCCTTATTGATTTTAGCGATTTCCGATCCGATGGCGGCACTCGTCGGAAAACGGTGGGCTTGGATGCCATTCAAAGTGGGCAAAGGAACGAAAACCATGGCTGGAACCATGGCGTTTTTTGGCAGCGCATTTGTCATTTCACTGATCGCATTTTTCGCGTTTCAAATCACGCTTTCGATGGAATTTTTAGTGGTGAGTTGTTTGTTAATTGCCCTAATTACGGCAATTTCAGAAGCCATTAGTCGAAATGGTTTCGACAACCTGTTTATTCCGCTTTCTGGTTCGATTGTCATTTATTTTTGCCTGATTTTATTCGGAATGAATTGAGATGAAAACAATTCGCACATATCAAGCCTCAGCATTTCCAAGTGAACTTTTTTCGGAGCTAACAACGTCCATTTATGGCGGTGTTCGACCCGATAAAATGCCAAAAGAATCGAATTTACGCGGAACGAGTTATTTTCTTTTTGAGGATGAAACGCCTATCGCGACAGCAACTGTTTATTCAAATGGTGAACTCCAAATAGAAGAAAAGCGCTTGTGGATGATTGGCAATTTTGAAGCGCTTGAAGTGGAGTGTAAGGACTTGTTTGCAGCGATTGAAACCGATGCTCAATTAGCAAAAATTTACCAATTAATTGGACCAATGAATGGATCAACTTGGCAAGAACACCGTTTAGTGGTTGATCAATTTGGCCCCCCTTTTTTGAGTGAAATGAACCATCCGAAGTACTATTCCGTAATCTGGAAACAGAATGGATTTTCGATGTTTCAAACTTATTATTCGTACAAAGACACTGAAATTTCCGCCAACGACGAGCGGATTTTAAGATTGGAAGGCCATTTCTCAGCGTTGAATTTGCAATTGCGCACCATCGATTTGAGCCACTTCGAACAGGAGCTCGAACGCATTTATGAACTATGCGTTTTGGCATTTCGAAACAACGTTTTGTATTCCGATATCAGCTTAGAGCAATTCATCGAAAGTTATTTGCCGTTCAAATCTTGGTTGAAGGAAGATTACATCTGGATTGCCGAAAACGAACAATGCGAGTGTCTCGGATTTTTATTCGCCTTCGAAAATAAATTGAATCCCGATGGAAATGAATTGATCGTGAAAACTATCGCCAAACATCCGTCATTTCGATACAACGGTTTGGGCACGCTACTCGGAAATCGATTCATGAAAAAAGCGATGGAGAACAAGGTGGAATCCATCATTCATGCGTTCATGCACGAAAGCAACGTTTCGAAAAATTTGAGTGTGCGGTTTAATGGGGAGGGAATAAGAAAATATGAGTTGTTGATGAAAGTGATTGAAGCATGAAGTGAATTAAAATTGAAAGAACGAAGTATGAAAAGCTTAAAAAATATAGCATTGTGGATTTTTGGGATTATTGCTCTTGGGGTGATAGTATTGATTTTTGCGAGTCCGTACAAATACCATTCGGATAAATTTCGCACAGTGGAAGCTTCCATCGAAATTAAAGCTCCAGTGGATTCGGTTTTCGCGTACATGGCTAATTCGGATTATGCCAGCGAATGGTCGAGTTTTGTGGATCACATCACACCCCTAAATTCAAATGAAGTAGTAGACGGCGAGAAGTACTCCATTCGACGAGTATTTGTGTCAAAAGATGAAAAAGATGCCCGCTGGGATGAAAAAATTGTAGAAGTGGTTCCGAACAAAATGAGATCTTTGAAGATTTACAAAATTCGTGGTTTGGGCATGTCAGCAGAAGGTTTACAGACCGAACAACGGTATCAAGAATTGAAGGATGGTCGCACACGATTATCACTCGTGTTGTATTATCAAGAGGAGTATCGCGGATGGTGGAATGGGTTTAAAATGCGTTTGGCTTCGTTTGAAATTCGAGGAATTTTCGAACGAAACTTGGAAAACATAAAACGTGAAATTGAACAGAGATGGAAGGATTAAATTGCGTTCAGCATTTTTTTGATGCCGCGAAAAATTATCCCGATCATAAGGCAATCATTACTCAAAGCGAGTCCATTTCTTATTTGGAATTGAAGCGAGAAGTGATGGCAACCGTGCGTTATTTTGAATCAAAGGGAATTCAGGCTGGCGATCGTGTGTTGGTGTTTGTTCCGATGTCTGTAGATCTTTATCGCATAGTACTTGCGCTTTTTAGTATGGGTGCCACTGCTGTTTTTTTGGATGAGTGGGTGAGTAAGAAACGCATGGAATTGTGCTGTAAAATTGCAAATTGCTCAGGGTTCGTAGGAGTCACTAAAGCGCATGTCCTCCGATTTTTCTCAAGGGAGCTGCGTGCAATTCCCATTAAATTGAAAATTCGGCACACCTTTAAATCGGACGAAGAGTTTGAACTGTTTTCTCCCGGCATTGATCATACGGCGCTCATCACGTTCACAACGGGAAGCACAGGAACCCCGAAAGCGGCAAATCGAACGCATTCATTTCTAATTGCACAGTTTGAAGCAATCAAAAACAAAATTAAACCCGAGCCAACGGATATTGTTATGCCTGTTTTACCAATCGTTTTGTTCATTAATTTGGGTGTTGGATCGACTTCGGTCATTTACCGCTACAAATCCACGAAATTGAGTTCGATCAAGCCGGAAGTGGTCTTTGAATTGATGAAAAAGCACTGTGTAAATCAGGTTATATCGTCACCGTCTTTCATTACTTCATTGTCAAATTACGCTATGAAAATCGGAAAAAATCCGATTATCCTATCGTCAATTTACACTGGAGGAGCGCCCGTTTTCCCAAAAGAAGCAAAACGATTTGCCCAAGCATTTCCAGAAGCACACATTGAAATAATTTACGGTTCAACTGAAGCGGAACCTATTTCGGCCGTTCCTGTTAAAGAATTGATGGCATCCGAAGGAAATGAGAGGGGATTACTCGTTGGATTCCCGGATTCTTCTGCAGAAGTGAAAATTATCCCCTTTCGCGATGAGGTAATCGAGGTGGATGAAGATGAAGAACTGATTACCTGTTCGCAGGGTGAAATTGGCGAAATTATCGTCGCTGGAAATCATGTCTTGACTGCATATTTCAACAACCCAGAGGCGTTGCATCGAGCGAAGATTTGGCACGGCTTAAAAATGTATCACCGAACGGGAGATAGTGGTTATTTCGATGAGCGCGGAAGATTATTTCTCGTTGGACGAAGCAACCAAGCGATTGAAGCGCAGGGTAAAATCATTTATCCGTTTATTTTTGAAGATGAATTACAACAGCTGGAACATATCCGAAGAGGAACAATTCTGAGAAGAAATGATCAGGTGTACGTCGTCGTGGAATTGGATAATCCATCAAAAAGAATCGAAGTTGAAAACGGACTAAGAATGTCTTTCGAAATGAAATTTGAGCTCGTTTTTAGTCAGATCCCATTGGATAAGCGTCACCACGGGAAAATTGATCAAGGTGCACTTCTAAAAAAGCTCGGATGGGATGAATGAATTAGACGTCCATGACTTCTTTCATCTAGGTAGTTCAATGCTTGAAAACTGGAAAAAACAGCGTCTGATCAATGTGAATTATTATTTTAGCCCAGCGTGAAAAAATATACAGAGCAACAACTAGCAGATTTCGTTCAATGGGACGTTAAAAATTGGGGAAAAGCCATCCCGTTTTGGCAACCTTACTTGGAGGGAATTACCAACGGTAAAGCCGCTGCATTTGGTGAGCGTGAGGGTGGATTATCCGCGTGGTTGGCATTGAATGGAATGCATGTGGAATGTTCAGATTACACACCTTTCGAAGAAACGCCTCTTGCCTTACACGTGAAATACAATGTAGCCGATCAAATCACGTACTCGCATCAGGACATCACGGCCATTAACTTTCCCGACAACACGTTTGATTGCGTGGTGTTCAAATCGGTGATTGGAACCCTTGCAACGAAAGAACGGCAGCAGCAGGCTCTGGATGAATTGTACCGCATCTTGAAACCTGGCGGACATTTGTTGTTTGCCGAAAACTTAGAAGCGACCGCCATGCACCGCTTCGCCCGAAAGAAATTCACCAATTGGGGACATCGGTGGCGATACCTTCAATGGAAAGAAATGGATCAAATGCTCGCGAAATTTGCCGCAGTTGAGAAAAAATCCCTTGGGTTCTTTGCCACGTTTGGACGATCCGAACGTCAACGAAATGTGCTTTCGAAAATGGATCGTGTACTTAGCCCAATCGTTCCAAAATCATGGAGATATATCCTTATTGCAGCTTGTCGCAAAGACTGATTAAAAGGTTATACGGTATTGGAAAACAGGTAACAATCCATTTTGATAAACGGTTCGGATTCCATTTGCCGATTCGTTGTATTCTTCATAAAAGATATTGTCACGATCCGTTATGTTCTGAATATCAAATGCCCATTCTTGTGTGGTGCTTTTCCCGATGAGCTTATACGCAATGCGCACATTTCCTTTGAGGTAATCAGGATAGCGTTGTTCGAAGGCGTTCTCAAAATCGCGGATTTCTGTACCCAACAATTGACTTTCAGCAAGTAAGATTTCACTGTATCGCGCGCCACCGTTCCACGTAAATTTGAAATCGATGCTTAGTGCAGATTTGAACTTGGAATCGGGTTTCTTTGCTCCAAATCGGAATTCGTAGCCGGCAAGTGCGTTGAGGGTATGGTTACCGTTAAAGGCTGTGTTGCGCCAAACCGAATCGCTGCCTCGGTATTTCGATTCGAAAAGGGAAGCACTGATCAAGAAGTAAAATCCATTGTCCAAGGGTTTTTCGATGGTCAACTCAACGCCATAGTTGTACCCAAATCCATCGTTCACCAAGGTGTCGGGTGTCCCAGTTAAAAACGTTGCTCCAAAATTTAAGGTCGAGTAGGCGCTGCTGCGGAATTCAACAGGAACATTCGTTAAATACTGTCCGTACGCTTCCACCTTTGTTCGAATGCCATGTTTAAACCCTTTTTGATAGCCTGCAATCACGTGATGACTTCGCGTAAACCCAATGGTGCGATTCGGTGTTTCGTAACTACCGTCTGGAAGTTGAACTTGATCGAAATAGGTTTCAATCGGTGCCATTTGACTGTGCAAACCATAACCAAAGGTGACTTGTTGTTGGTGCTTCATTTGGTATTCCAAACCAACACGTGGTTCAACCGCCCATTGCCAATCGAGGCTCAAAAACTGCCCGTAAATTCCGCTTACGAGGGTGAAATTTTCATCCAATCGATAGCGATGCTGAAAGTGAGGACGGATCAATGACATCGTACCTTTGAAATCGCGTAATTTTCTGAATTTATCGGTTATTGGACTGTACAAGGAGTCAGAAAGACTGAGCGCGTAGAGATCAAAAATAAGCCCCGTTTTGATCAAGTGCCGACTGGAGAATTTATTTTGATAATTGAAGGCCGTGGTTTGTTTTCCATTGTAAGAATTTGCGCGGAAATTGGTAAACGGATTTTCACCATTCGCATCCAAGGTGTCATTTTGCACCAAGCTATACGCAATTTGCGCGCCTGCGATGATTTCAAAAAACGATTCAGAATTGATGCGCTGTTTGTGATTCACACCCACCATTCCCGTATTGGATGTGAAGTAGACATCGTTCCCTACAAATCCCCACAAGTCGTTTTCGGATTCCACGTCAGATGCTAGAATAGCGATTCGACTCAATCCACCTACGCCAAAAATAGAGGTAACGCCTTTTTCGTGCGGGAAATGCAATTTAAAGCTCAGATCTTGGTACTTCGGTTGAGCAGCGGTTCCAAATTCAATCCCCAATAAACTGAAAAGTTCGAGGGTCGAGTAGCGGTAATTCACTAAAAAAGAAGATTTGTTTTTCTTCGAAATTGGCCCTTCAGCCATTCCTTCGGCACCGTTGAAACCAATTTGCCCCATGAACTCATATTTCTCATTGTTTCCTTTTCGCATCCGCAAATCGAAGACGCCGGAAAGCGCATTTCCATATTCCGCCGGAAAGGCACCTGTGAAGAAATCAGAATTTGCCAAAACGTTATTGTTCAACATCGAAACGGGACCACCTGTGGTTCCAAAACGCGCGAAGTGATTTGGATTCGGGATGTCAAGTCCTTCCATTCGGTAGAGCACTCCCGTTGGCGAATTTCCGCGCACGATGATGTCATTTCTGGAATCATCCGCTCCTTGAACCCCCGCAAAATTTTGTGCCATCCGCGCCACATCGTTGAAACTTCCGGCATAGCGTTGACTTTCTTCCACCGAAAAGGAACGCGCACTCACTGTTGCAAGCTGGTTCACTGTTTCGCCTTCTTTTTGTGCAACTACCTTCACTTCCTCCAAATTCTGAACTTCCTCCGTCATCTTGATTTCAAGTACGAGCTCTTTTGCGGAAGTCAATTCCAGATTGTTGAGCACGGCATTCTCGTATCCTAAAGCGGTGGCAACAACGGTATAGCGCCCAACGGGTACATTTTCGAAACGGAAAACACCATCGAGGTCACTGATTTGACGGAGGGAATCACTCACGCCAAAGACAAAGACTTTTACTTCGGGAATGGTAGACTCAGAATATCGGTCGATTACCTTCCCACGAATGGTTTGAGAAATTTGTCCATGCGAAAGCAATGAGATGAAAAGAATACCGAGAGCAATAGCAAATTTCATGGGTGCAATTTTTTGTCAAACCAGAGGACAAAATTAATGTAGAAAGTGCACAAAGTGAAAACAAACAAAACAAAGGATGTAAATTACTTTCAATGGAGTCCTTTTCTTGGAGAAGAATCACGCTGAAAACAATTCACGAATTGATCAAACGAAAAGTAATTTGAGTTCCCGAATTTTAACGATTATCGGAACAATCAAAATGATCTAGTTGTTAATATTGAACAAACATAGGAGGTTAATACCTATCTTTGTCAAAGATGAAAACTGAAAATCGAATAGCGGTTATTGGGGGTGGAAGTTGGGCCACAGCACTCGTGAAAATCCTGTGCAACAATGTGGACAAAGTAAATTGGCACATGCGCAATCAAGAGGCAGTTGATCATATTTTGACTTACCGACGGAATCCAAACTACTTACAGTCAATTGAATTTGACCTCGCAAAATTGAATGTGAGCACCAATTTGGTGGAAATGATCTCCACTGCGGATACCATCATCATCGCAACACCATCGGCATTTTTGACTAAATTGTTTGAAGATTTCCCAAATGAAATCATGAAAAACAAAGTTGTTTTTTCAGCGGTAAAAGGAATTATTCCCGAATACAACGCCATTCCTGCACGCTTCATTCACAAAACCTTCGGAACGCGCTACGATCGGATCGGTATTATTTGTGGACCTTGTCACGCAGAAGAAGTGGCGATGGAAAAGCTATCCTACTTAACAATCGCTTGCCAAAATGAGGGTATTTCAGAACATATGGCAGCTAAATTATCCTGTCGTTACATCAAAACAACCGTTTCCGATGATCTTTTTGGAACAGAGTTTTCGGCGGTATTGAAGAATGTATATTCCATTGCATCAGGAATTTGCGCTGGGTTGGGATATGGGGATAATTTTCAATCAGTTCTCATTTCAAATGCCATCCAAGAAATCGAAAACTTTATTGATGAGGTGAGCCCAATTCACCGAGACGTTAAATCTTCGGCATACCTTGGCGATTTATTGGTAACAGCCTATTCAAAATTTTCGCGCAATAGAACATTCGGTTATATGATCGGAAAAGGCTACTCTGTAAAAACAGCCCAAATGGAGATGGACATGATCGCCGAAGGCTATTATGCAACCAAAAGCGTGATGGTGATTAAGAAAAAATTCGGAATCGATATGCCAATTGTCGAAGCGGTTAACAACATCATTTACGAAAAAATTTCTCCTGTAATTGAAATGCGCATCTTGGCGGATAAATTGAGTTAGACAGTTTCAGTATTAATAACACCAATCTTTTCTTCTTGGTCACTTTCCGTTCCCATTTCTTGACGTAGCACGTCGGCTTGCTCAGCCCTCGGAAACGCTACAGTACTTCAATCAATTCTACATCGAAAATCAACACGGTATTGGGTGGAATGGAACCACTTCCTTGTCGACCGTAGGCCAAAGCCGATGGGATCAATAATTTCCCTGACCCTCCTTCTTTGAAATAGGGAATTCCTTCCGTCCAACCTTCAATGACACCATTGAGTGGAAAGACAATTCCTTCTGAACTACTTTCGTCGAATACCACGCCATTTGTGAAATAACCGGAATATGACACCTTCACTGTTGAATTGGCGTTGCACGAAGCACCATTTCCTTGAGTGTCGATCACATAATAGAGACCAGAACCTGTTGACACGGCGTTCAAATTGTTATCCGAGATATATTGTTGGATAATGTTCTCGTCAATGATTGCTTGTTCGGCAGCTTTCTTTTTAGCGCACGATGACAAGGTAAATAAAGCGAGTAAGACGGGGATAAAATACTTCATTATTTTAACTGTTATTTTCCGCAGTCGAAGTCCAAAACTATAAACTAACTACCTTATCAACCTCAGAAACAGTCAAATTCAATAGTTGCTTGATCGTTGCAACAAGTCCATTTTTGTCGTACCCACAATCTGCCCACAATTCTTCTTGTGTTCCGTGGTGCACGTAATGGTCCGGAATTCCTAATCGAACGACCTCTGAAGAATATTTCTGATCGACCATAAACTCTATGATTGACGAGCCAAATCCGCCCATCAAACAGCCGTCTTCTATTGTGATTATTTTGTCGAATTTCGTGAAGATTTCGTGAAGCATCGTTTCGTCCAAAGGCTTCGCAAAACGCATGTCGTAGTGCGCAATTGAAGCTCCTGATGTTTTCAATTCTTCAATGGCTGCTTCAGCAAAATTTCCGGGATGACCTAAGGATAAAATTGCGATGTCCTTTCCAGCGCGTAATTTTCTTCCTGTGCCAATTGCGATTTTCTGAAAAGGCGTTTTCCATTCCGTCATTGTTCCATTCCCACGAGGATAGCGAATTGAGAAGGGGCCAACATTTTCGTGCTGCGCAGTAAACATCAAATTCCGCAATTCCGCTTCGTTCATCGGCGCACTAACAATCATATTTGGAATGCAACGCATGTAGGCGAGATCATATGCACCATGATGCGTCGCACCATCTGCACCCACAACGCCTGCGCGGTCTAAACAAAAAACAACATTTAAATTTTGAAGCGCCACATCGTGCAATACTTGATCGAAAGCACGTTGCATAAAGGATGAATAGATGTTGCAAAATGGAACCATTCCCTGAGTTGCCAATCCTGCCGAAAACGTGACTGCATGTTGTTCCGCAATTCCTACATCAAAGGTACGCTCAGGCATTGCTTCCATCATAATATTAAGCGAGCAGCCTGATGGCATGGCTGGCGTCACACCCATTATTTTTGGATTTTTTTCAGCCAATTCAACGATGGTGTGACCAAAAACATCTTGATATTTTGGCGGTTGCGGTGATTTTGGAACCACTTTTACAATTTCCCCCGTATCTTTATTGAACACGCCTGGAGCATGCCATTTTGTTGGATTTCCTTCTTCAGAAAACTTGTAACCAGCTCCTTTTCGCGTGATGCAGTGCAAAATTTTTGGTCCAGGAATGTGTTTCAAATCTTCCATCACTTTCGCCAAACCAATCACGTCGTGACCGTCAACAGGACCGAAATAGCGGAAGTTCAACGACTCAAACAAGTTACTTTGTTTCAGGATTGAGCCTTTCAGGGCATGGGAAATTTTCGATGCAATGGATTGCGCATCAGGCCCAAACTTCGAGATTTTACCCAATAATTTCCAAACGTCGTCCTTTACCTTATTGTAAGTATGCGAAGTCGTAATGTCTGTCAAATATTCTTTTAACGCGCCAACGTTAGGGTCAATAGACATGCAATTATCGTTCAAAACAACCAATAAATTTGCATCTTTTTCATAACCTGCGTGGTTCATTCCTTCAAAAGCTAGACCTGCTGTCATGGCACCATCACCAATTACAGCAATGTGCTGACGACTTTTTTCACCTTTGTAATGATTAGCAACTGCCATCCCAAGTGCTGCCGAAATGGACGTGGACGAGTGACCAACCCCGAAGGTATCGTATTCACTTTCAGATCGTTTTGGGAATCCAGAAATGCCCCCTTTCAAACGATTACTTGGAAAACTTTCTTTGCGACCCGTCAAAATTTTGTGACCATAAGCTTGGTGTCCAACGTCCCAAACCAACTGATCATACGGAGTATTATAAACGTAGTGCAAGGCAACCGTTAATTCGACTACACCAAGGCTCGCACCAAAGTGACTGTTTCCGATCTCGGAAATGACATCAACAATGTATTGACGCACTTCGTCAGAAACCTGAGGTAAATCCTCTATTTTAAACTTTTCTCGTAGATCGTTTGGGAAATCTATTTGAGAAAGATACGGTCCTGTTTGATATTTCTTCATAAACGTTAAACAAAACAAATGTAGACTATCGTTTTGTGACTAACAAGTTTTTCATCTGTATATTTTACAAAAGTACGAATTTAACGTATGTTAAGGATTCATATCGTCTGTTATTTCGTCCAAACGACATTCTGGATACTTCTCCTGTTTTGAGTTATTTTACCCATATTTCTTGCTCATTCAGCTATTAAGCCTTGTTGCTCGTATGAAATTTTGAACCGATTGGCATCTTATCTGTACAGTTCATCATAATCTATTAAATCCAGCAGTTATGCGATTGATTTTTACTTTTTGTGCACTTCTCTGTTCATTTGCCCTTTCAGCCCAATCCGTGAGTGGAAATGTTCGTTCAGAAGCAACCGAAGATGTCCTCGGTTATGGAAACGTCGATATCTTTAAAGGGGAGAAACTGGTTGCCTCCGTTTTAACCGATAAGCTTGGGAATTTCAACGTAGCCTTGGATTCCGGCGAATATACTTGTGTAATTAACTATGCGGATCACCTGCCGATCACAAAAACCATAAAAGTTCGAAAGGACGAAGTGGCAAATTTTGATTTGAAGGCGGATCCATCGAAGCCATTACCACCACCAATAGTGTCTAGAAGTGTTGAAGAGATAAAGAGCATGGAGTCTGTTACGATTTCTGATCGGCGTTCATTTTCAGTGGGTCGCAAAAAATCGCCATCTGGTTTCTATTCCGAAATGGACGCGGAAGTTTCAGGCGCAGGCGCTTATGACGGTGGTGGAAAATTGTCAGGTAATGTAGCAAGCAGTGGTGCACTCACAGCGGGAGAAATCAATGATTTTGCAAAGTGGAATTTGTGGCAAGATCTAACAGCCTCAGAACTTAGTGCCTACGAAAAAGGTTGGAATCTTGCACCAAAAGGTCGATATACACTGGAATTGAGAAGTCAATCGGGTTTGCCTTTGGCGGATGCGGTGGTGAAACTTATTGCAAATCGATCAAGCGTGATTTACACAGCGCGCACGGACAACACGGGAAGAGCGGAATTGTGGTACACGACCGTTGGTGCTGAAGTGGTTCGATCTGGACTGACAATGGAGGTAAGCTACCGTGGAAAAAAGGAAGAATTGAAGCGCGTAACTCCTTTTGATGAAGGGGTCAATCATTTGATGATGAGCGTTGAGTGCAGCGAAATGAACAACGTTGATATCGCGTTTGTGGTAGACGCAACGGGATCAATGGGCGACGAACTCTCGTACCTCAAAGAAGAAATGAATGACATCATGTTCAAGTCGAAGGAAATTAGTTCGTCTTTGAATTTTCACTTTGCCAACGTATTTTACCGCGATGAGGGAACAGAGGAATACTTGACACGCACACAAGATTTTACACGTGTTCTTTCTGAATCCGTTCAGTTCATCAACAACCAACACGCAGGTGGTGGTGGTGATTACGAAGAGGCGGTTGAAGCTGCATTGGATGACGCCATTAATAAACTGAATTGGAACGAGGAAGCTCGCGCACGGATCATTTTCCTCATTCTTGATGCACCCCCACATAACACAGAGGCGAATCAGAAAAAATTGAATGATTTGACACGAAAAGCTGCCGAAAAAGGAATTCGAATTGTTCCTGTCGGTGCAAGTGGAATCAACAAAGAAACAGAGTACTTGCTGCGCACCATGGCGATTGCAACCAATGGAACCTATACCTTTTTGACCGATCACAGTGGAATTGGGAATGGACACATTGAGCCCAGCACCGATACCTATAAAGTGGAAACATTCAACGATATTTTGGTGCGCATCGTGAAAAGCTACACGTACATGCCCGATTGCGATCAAAACATTCCTGACTTGGATTTGAATTACCCAGATTCACTTGTGACAATCAATCAACCTGCCGATTCATTGGATAGCACGAACATCACCAATCCGAATGATCGCCCAGATGTGAGTTGGTCGTATTACCCCAACCCGACGAATGGAATTATTAACGTGACAGCGGATACAGACATTGAGGAGCTTTTCATCACGGATTTGACAGGAAAATTGCTTCAATCGATCAAAAAATTGGAAAAAGACAGAATCTATCAGGTCGATTTAAGTCAATATGTGACCGGGATTTATTTGATTCGTTATCTGCACGAGGATAAATGGATAAGTGGGAAAGTGGTCTTGCAACGGTACTAATACCAAAAACCGATACAAAAAGATGGGAGGGTGACCTCCCATTTTAATTTAAAGCTGATTTTCGGGAACTTCTCATCATTCTGAAGAGGTCAATCAAGCGCAATTGACTAACTTTGTCCCTTGAAAATCGAGAATAAAATGAGTCAAAAGTATCCTACGTACAGCGGTTTAAATCTTCCAGATGTTGCGAGCCGTGTTTTGGAAAAATGGGAGCGCGAGCGTGTTTTTGAGCAATCCGTTGAGAAACGCGAAGGTCAAACGCCGTTTATTTTCTTCGAAGGTCCACCCTCAGCGAACGGTCTTCCAGGAATTCACCACGCCATGGGGCGATCCATTAAGGATATTTTTTGCCGCTATAAAACCCTCAAAGGTTTTCAGGTAAAACGAAAAGCAGGGTGGGACACACACGGGCTTCCTGTTGAATTAGGTGTGGAAAAAGAACTTGGCATCACGAAAGAAGACATCGGAACAAAAATTTCGGTAGAAGATTACAATACGGCCTGCAAAACGGCGGTGATGCGCTACACTGATATTTGGAACGACCTCACCCAAAAAATGGGTTATTGGGTCGATATGGATGATCCGTATATCACCTACGATTCAAAATATATGGAATCCGTTTGGTGGTTGCTCGGGCAGTTGTACGACAAGAATTTGATGTACAAAGGCTACACGATTCAGCCGTATTCGCCTAAAGCGGGAACAGGATTGTCTTCGCATGAGATCAATCAACCGGGTTGCTACCGCGATGTGACGGACACGACAGTTGTGGCGCAATTCAAAATGGTGGACGGACAAAAGACACCATTTGGGTTGGATAAGGATGTGCATTTTCTTGCATGGACAACCACTCCTTGGACACTTCCATCAAACACTGCATTGACGGTGGGCCCGAAAATCGAATACGTTCTCGTGAAGACCTTCAATCAATACACCTTCGAACCTGTGAATGTGGTTTTGGCGAAAAATTTGGTCAGCTATCAATTCAAAAAACCTTATGTTTTGGCGGAGTCAGATATTGATTTTGCGAATTACTCGGAGGCCAGCAAACAGATTCCTTATGCTATCATCGGTGAGTGCCTCGGAGCTGATTTAGCTGGAATTCGCTACGAACAATTGTTGCCATACGCACTTCCAATGGAGGACGCAGACAAAGCATTTGTGGTGATCACGGGTGATTTCGTGACAACAGAGGATGGAACGGGGATCGTGCACACTGCTCCTACATTTGGAGCGGACGATGCCAAGGTAGCAAAAGACGCAGGTGTTCCAGGATTATTGGTTCGAGATGAATATGGAAATGCCGTTCCTTTGGTTGATTTACAAGGTAAATTCCGTCCAGAAATGGGGGAATTTGCTGGAATGTATGTCAAAAATGAATATTACAATGACGGCGAAGCTCCCGAGAAATCAGCAGACGTGCAGTTGGCGATCAAATTGAAGATTGAAAACAAAGCATTTCGCGTAGAAAAATACGTCCACAGCTACCCACATTGCTGGAGAACAGACAAACCGGTTTTGTACTATCCGCTTGATTCTTGGTTCATCAAAGTGAGCGAAAATCGAGAACGATTGATGGAATTGAACGACACGATCAGCTGGAAGCCAGAATCAACTGGAACAGGTCGTTTTGGGAAATGGTTGGAAAATGCCAACGATTGGAATTTATCGCGATCACGATACTGGGGCATTCCAATTCCGATATGGTCGACCGAGGAGAACGACGAACGCCTGTGTATTTCTTCAGCGGAACAACTCAAAGCTGAATGTGAAAAAGCCGTTCAAGCGGGATTGATGGCTAAAAATCCATTGGCGGAATTCACAGTAGGTGATATGTCAAAAGAAAATTACGCGAAAGTGGATTTCCACAAAAATTACATGGATGAGGTGATCCTTGTTTCCTCAACTGGAAAACCAATGAAACGCGAGTCGGATTTGATCGACGTTTGGTTCGATTCAGGCGCAATGCCATACGCACAATGGCATTATCCGTTTGAAAACAAAGAATTGGTGGATAACCGCGAAGGATATCCTGCAGATTTCATTGCCGAGGGAGTAGATCAAACGCGTGGTTGGTTCTATACCTTGCATACAATCGCAACCTTGGTCTTTGATTCGGTAGCGTACAAAAATGTGGTGTCAAATGGATTGGTACTTGACAAAAACGGTCAGAAAATGTCCAAACGATTGGGCAATGGCGTGGATCCATTTGAGACACTAAACAAATACGGTGCTGACGCTACGCGCTGGTACATGATCACAAATGCGCAACCTTGGGACAACCTCAAATTTGATGTCGATGGCATCGCGGAAGTACAACGCAAGTTTTTCGGAACGCTCTACAACACGTATTCATTCTTCGCCCTTTATGCGAACATCGACGGGTTTGATAGCCAGCAACACACAACGGATTACAAAACAGAAATCGATCGATGGATCTTATCCAAATTGAATTCATTGATCAGTGACGTGGACGAAGCGTTTGCGGCATACGAACCCACTAAAGCGGGTCGTTTGATTCAAGATTTTGTGAGTGATCACTTGTCCAATTGGTATGTTCGTCTGTGCAGAAAGCGTTTTTGGGTGGGAGAAATGACGGAAGATAAAATCGCGGCTTACCAAACCTTGCACACGTGTTTGAATACTGTTGCCATCATTGGATCGCCCATCGCGCCATTTTTCTTGGATCAGCTCTACATGGATTTGAACGGAGAAGGTGCTGAATCGGTGCATTTAGCTGATTTTCCAAAGTCAAATGATGCATTGATCAATACCGATTTGGAAGCACAAATGCAGATTGCTCAGCGCATTTCTTCTATGGTATTGGGCTTGCGGAAAAAGGAAAATCTCCGTGTACGTCAGCCCCTTCAAAAAATCATGGTTCCTGCATTGGACGATCAATTTGCAGCGAACATTTTGCACGTCAAAGACTTGATTCTAACTGAAGTCAACGTGAAGGAATTGGAATTGTTGGGCAAAGGAAACGACATCTTGGTAAAGTCGATCAAGCCGAATTTCAAAACGATTGGACCCAAATACGGAAAGCAAATGAAAGCGATCGCGGTGTTAGTTGGAGGGTTGTCTGCTGATGATATCGCGACTGTTGAAGCGAACGGAGGTTGGTCTGGAGAAATTGAAGGGGTGAGCATTGAATTGGACATGGACGATCTTGAAATCACGGCACAAGACATCCCAGGCTGGACGGTCAGCACAGATGGAAACTTGACTGTTGCGCTTGACGTTACCTTGACCGATGAATTGAAATCCGAAGGGATCGCACGTGAGTTGATTAACCGCGTTCAAAACCTCCGTAAAGATTCAGGGTTGGAAGTAACGGATCGTATTTTGCTGAAAGTGGACACAAACGAGCTGATTCAAAAAGCCATTGCAGCGAATCAAGAATATGTGTGTAACGAAGTTTTAGCGAATGACATCCAATTTGGCGTACTGGGAAGTGATGCGTTGGTAACTGATTTGGTCGAAGCGGAAGACGCGAAGATTGGTTTGGTGAAAGCGTGATTTAGATGGTCGGATCATCTATGCTCCGCCACATCCATCACATTTCGCTTTTTTGGCGAAAAACTGTCTGTAAAACATCCGACCGATGAAGAAAGCGGCTATAGCGACAACTAGAACGACGAGTACTTCTTGCATGTTAACTAAGTATTAGATATGTGATCCACGCACCAAGATACGCCAAAACACCCATGTATCCAAGTTGAATGAGTGGCCATTTCCAACTTTTGGTTTCGCGTTTCACCACGGCAAGGGTGGACATGCATTGCATAGCGAATACGTAAAAGACCATCAAACTCACGCCCGCAGCTAGTGAATAGACCAGCGTTCCATCTGGACGTCGGGAAGCCTTCATTTTTTCGGTCAACGTAGAATTTTCTCCCCCATCATCCTCAACAGCATAAATCGTTGCCATCGAACCTACAAATACTTCACGTGCCGCAAACGACGTGATGAGCGCGATTCCAATTTTCCAGTCGTAACCAAGTGGTTCAATCGCCGGTTCAACGAATTTGCCCATGATTCCGATGTAGGAATTTTCCAATTTTTTGGAAGCTACCAATTGATCACCTTCTTGTTCTGATAATTTCTTTTCAACGGCTTCGATTTGTGCGAGTTGACCTGCTTTTTCCATCCGATCACTCGGTCCGTATGTTGCCAGGACCCACAAAATGATTGAAATCGCTAGAATGACTTTACCGGCATCCCATACAAAAATGCGCACTTTTTCTAGAACGGTGATTCCAACATTTCCCCAGCGCGGCGCTTTGTATGACGGCATTTCTAGTAGTAAAAATCCCTTTTCCTTCGTTTTGATGATCGATTTCAGTAGCAAGGCAATTAAGAGCGCACTAATTGTACCCAAGGCATACAATCCGAACAGCACCAATCCTTGAACACCAAAAATTCCTCCAACTGTTTTCTCTGGAATCACGATGGCAATGAGCAAGGTATAGACAGGAATTCGGGCGCTACAACTCATCAATGGTGCAACAAGTATGGTGATCATTCGTTCTTTCCAATCAGAAATTGTTCGTGCTGCCATCACACCCGGGATCGCACAGGCAACGCTCGACATGAGAGGCACCACACTTTTTCCGTTCAAGCCAAGGGGTCGCATGATGCGGTCCATGATAAAGACCACGCGCGATAAGTAACCCGTTTCCTCCAAAATCCCGATAAAGAAAAACAACAAGGCAATTTGCGGAATAAAAATAACCACGCCGCCAATCCCTGGAATGATGCCTTGGGTGACCAAATCGGTGAAAACACCAGCCGGCATCGCACTCGCTGTCCATGTAC
>JBFYPU010000140.1:0-2627 GCA_041303175.1 Crocinitomicaceae bacterium
AGCCGTTTCGAAAAGTTACCCGAGTTTTTGGGAAGATCTAGCACTGCTTTCAAAATTTTAGCACCTTATTTGCGTTTTTCATCAAATAAAGTTAGCTTGACCCATAACTTAAGATCAAAACCTATGACGAAAAAACTAACAGCAGAATTTTTGGGCACGATGTGGCTTGTACTCGGTGGATGCGGGAGCGCAGTGCTTGCGGGAAATGGAATTGGCGTTCTTGGAATCTCCCTCGCGTTTGGATTGACGGTGGTAACCATGGCGTACGCAATTGGGTCAATTTCGGGAGCGCACCTGAATCCAGCAGTATCCATAGGTTTATGGATGGGTGGCAGATTTGACGCAAAAGACTTACTTCCTTACATCGGTTCGCAAATCCTCGGAGGAATTGCAGGAGCAGGAGTTCTCTACCTGATTGTGATGGGGCTAGAGGGAGCAGCAATTGGCGGTTTCGCAGCAAATGGATATGGCGATCACTCACCTGCTGGTTACGATATGACAGCCGCACTCGTCACAGAAACAGTGATGACATTCTTCTTTTTACTCGTCATTCTTGGCGTTACAAGTAAAAAAGCATCAGCTGGATTTGCAGGTCTTGCCATCGGTTTGTGCCTCACATTGATTCACTTGATCAGTATTCCAGTAACCAATACATCGGTGAACCCAGCACGAAGCATCAGCCAAGCAATTTTTGTGGGAGATTGGGCCATCGAACAGTTATGGTTGTTCATTGTAGCACCGATTGTTGGAGCTATTTTAGCTGGGCTGGTGGCCAAATTCCTGTTTACGGAGGAGGAATAAGAGAAGTATTTTTTAAACTATACTGAAGGACATTCGAATCGGAGTGTCCTTTTTTATTCAAACGTTTCCGTCACAAATTCCCAATCTTTCACCGCTTCAAATCGCGCCTGCGCTTCGGCATTGGATGGGTGTTGCAACAGCGATTCTACCGTAACGGTCGGTACTTCATCGACCAACAAATCTTCGCGAAGGAAAATAAAATTGAAGCCCAAGTCATTCGCTCCGACGAGTCGATAGCCTTTGTGCTGCGCCAATTTTGTCATCGCGACGGGTGACGCTCCGTGATAGGTTGGGTGTTTTCCTGGATAAAAATACTCAGGATCATACGGCACAACAATGTCGTTCATGCCAAATTCGTTGTGCGTTTCGATGATTACGACCAGCGGTTGAACCACATCAAGTGCTTTCCACACCCAATAATCGTTGCCGTCAATGTCAATCGAAAGCAAGCCAATTTCGCCTTCAAATCCAGCATTTTTGATCAGTTCATTGATGTTTTCCGCGGTAATCATCGCTTCTTTGAAAACCACCGGTGCCGGATTCGTGTTTTTGTGACGACCATAAAAATGGCGTCCGCGTTCAATGGCTTGTGGATTTCCATCCATGAACAATCCCGAAAAACGGTGGTGATAGTACAAATTCGCGGAATTGCTGTTGATGCCATCGTCGGAACCAAATTCAATGAAGGTGCGATTCGGCATGTCGAGCAGTGCAAACAAAAACAGAAGCATTCCATCTTCTTCAAACTGAGAAAAAACGCGGATTCCAGTATCTTGAATGGAGCACAACGCTCCTTCTTTTTGTAAATCTTGGTAGTGTAAATACAAGCGTTGCTGCTGTAAATTCACATTCAAGCTCATGCGGCCGCGAACTTTGTAATACTTGAGGTACTTTTTGAGGTAGTGTTTGAGCATCTTATTCGACGATCAATAAGTAATTTTCCTTCTTCCCCTTGCCAAGTAGAACGTATTTATCGTGAATCAAGAGGTCTGAAGTGATCACAAATTGATCCGTTACTTTTTCTTTATTGACAGCAATAGCATTCGATTTCAACAATCTTCGCGCTTCGCCATTTGATTCGAGAAAACCCGTTTTTGCCGATAATGCGTCAATCACGCCGAGTCCTTCATTCAATTCACTTCTGGAAATCACGGCCTGTGGAATTCCATCAAATACATCTAGAAAATCGCGTTCCGATAAATTGCGAACGGCGTCAAATGAGTTACTAAACAACGCCTTTGATGTCTCGATGGCTCCCGCAAGTGCTTCTGCGCCATGCACGCGCGTGGTGATTTCTTCAGCCAGCGCTTTTTGCAACAAACGTAAATGCTCCGCTTGCTTGTGGTCTTCAATCAATGCTTCAATTTCTGCCTTTTCTTTCAAGGTGAAAATCTTGATGTAGTTTTCGGCATCAGCATCCGAAGAATTTAGCCAGAACTGATAAAATTTATACGGCGATGTTCGTTCTGGAGCCAACCAAACACTTCCACCTTCGGTTTTTCCAAATTTTGTTCCATCCGCTTTTTTGATGAGTGGAGTTGTCACGGCATACGCTTCGCCACCACCTTTTCGTCGAATCAATTCAGTTCCAGTAACAATGTTTCCCCACTGATCCGATCCGCCCATTTGGACAATGCAGTTTTTGTGGGTATTCAAGTAGTAGAAATCGTAGCCTTGTACGAGTTGGTAAGAAAATTCCGTGAACGACATTCCTGTTTCGAGGCGCGATTTCACTGAATCTTTTGCCATCATGTAATTAACGGACAAATGCTTACCAATATCTCGAATGAAATCCAAGAAGCTCATGTCCTTGAACCAATCGTAAT
>JBFYPU010000141.1:0-7391 GCA_041303175.1 Crocinitomicaceae bacterium
TTTCACGGTGTATGAGGCCGATGGCGTTTTGCAACTAACCATTCATGGACGAAATGCGCCTGAATTGAAAGTGAGCCGCGACTACAAACAAATGCTTGAAGGCTATGCCGAAGGTGCGAAATCATCCAAAAAGGACAAAGAAGCGCTTTCCTTTGTTAAGCAAAAATTGGACGGCGCAAAATGGTTCATTGATGCCATCAAACAGCGGCAAAATACGCTGCTCCTGACCATGAATGCGATCATGAATTACCAGAAAAAGTATTTCTTGACGGGTGACGAAACAAATTTACGTCCCATGATTTTGAAAGACATCGCAGAAATTGTAGAACTCGATATTTCGACCATTTCGCGTGTTGCCAACAGCAAGTACGTGCAAACGGATCAAGGCGTCTTCGCCCTCAAATATTTCTTCTCTGAGTCACTTTCAACCGACTCTGGTGAAGAAGTTTCAACAAGGGAGGTCAAACAAATCCTTTCTGAAGCAATTGGGAATGAGGAAAAACGAAAGCCCCTCACGGATGAAAAACTAACTTCTTTGTTGAAAGACGCTGGCTACAACATCGCGCGAAGAACGGTTGCGAAATACCGTGAACAATTGAATATTCCTGTAGCACGACTGCGTAAAGAACTCTAAATGAAAATAAGTTCACAAATCATTTCTTGGCTGTTTGTCCCATTGTTTACTCCTGTCTTAGGGATGATTTTGGCAATGTTCGTTCCATCAACTCAGGATGTCCTCAATGAGGACTGCCTCTACATGCTTCAAAGCAATCAGAAATGGCAAATTCTGTATGGCTACTTCTTTTTCTGTATGCTCGTACCCGCTCTGGCATTCATGTACCTGAAAGGAATAGGGGTGATTTCTACGCTCGAAGTAGATGATCGAAAAGAACGTTCACTGCCCATCTTGATCATGTTCGGGAGCTGCCTTGGGTTGTTTTTGCTGCACTATTTTATGATCCCTGAGAACGTGAGCGTTCCGAAATACCTGTATTCTTATCCCTTGTCAGGAGTGGCGGCCACGGCAATCTACTTCGTTCAAACACTTTGGAAAAAAGTGAGCCTTCACGGAGGTGGAATGGGTATTATGACTGGTTTTTTAATCGCGTATGCAGCAGAGATGAAGGAATTTGAATTGTGGGTAATCGTAGCGGCAATTGTAGCCTCGGGAATGGTCATGTCGGCGCGAATCTATCTTGGTAAACACACGCTACTTGAAGTTGTCGTTGGATGGTTTACAGGAACTTTAGTTACTTTTGCAGTGAATTATTACTACTAGTTAGGCAAGGTTCTTGCTTCAGTACATACAAATGAAAAATATGAGAAAGATAAACGTCGTTTTGTTAGCAGGTATGCTTGCAGTCGTGAGTGCTTGTGGAGTCATCAATGAAAAGAATAAAGGAAAAGGGATGAACCTCTTCACGGTTCAAGATGATATTGCTTTCGGTGCTCAAGTGGCAGCGGAAATTGATGGCAATCCGACCGAATACCCTTTGCTGGATTCTGTTCAATACAAAGAAGTGTATGTCTACATCTACGGCATTCGCGATAAAATTCTAAATACTGGCGAGGTCGATTACAAAGAGGAATTCTCTTGGAGATTGCGCATCATTCACGATGACAGTACTTTGAATGCGTTTTGCACACCAGGCGGTTACATTTACATCTATACGGGTATTTTGAAGTTCTTGGATTCTGAGGATGAATTTGCGGGTGTTTTGGGCCATGAAATCGCCCATGCGGATATGCGTCACTCGACACGTCAAATGACTAAACAGTTCGGCTTGCAAGTCATGCTGCAGGTCTTGACAGGAAATCGCGAAGCGTTGCAACAAGTTATGGGCGGATTGATTGGATTGAAATTTTCCCGAGAATTTGAAAAAGAAGCGGATGCTAGATCTGTGAAATATTTGTGCCCAACGGATTACAATGCCGCTGGTGGTGCCGGATTCTTCCAGAAAATTGAAGAAATGGGTGGATCACGTACACCTGCGTTTTTAAGTACGCACCCTGATCCAGGTGATCGAATTGAAAATTTTCAAAACGAAAAGATTACCAACGGATGCCAAGGAACGCAAACGTATAAAACAGAGTTTGAAGCCATGGTGGCACGTTTGCCGCAATAAGTGCATTAAAATCTGAAGCAGTCGATTGGATTTGATTACATTTGAATAACTGTTACTAGTCAACACTACCAATTGTTCTAAAATGAAAGAAAAGAGAACATCATTGAATGATATTGCAAAAGCACTAAATGTGTCCAAAGCAACCGTTTCTTTTGTGTTGAATGATAAAGGTGATCAATTCAATATCAGCAAGGAAAAGCAACGCCTTGTGAAGGAAAAAGCGAAGGAGCTTTCGTATGTTCCCAATTTTTTCGCAAAAAGTTTACGTCAAGGTGAGACCAAAACAATAGGTTTAGTGCTCCCAGATATTTCCAACGCATTCTATGCTGAATTGTGTAAAACAATTCAAGAGCAATTATACGCTGAGGGATACAACACGTTTATTGTGAACACGAACGAAAACAATGAAGTGGAAAAAGTCTTGATGCGAGAGTTGATACAGCGCTCGATTGATGGAATGATTATCGCACCTAGCAACGACATCAAAGAACTCATTCCGATTCTTCTTGAAACACAGATTCCTGTTGTATTTACAGATCGACCGGGAGATGAAAATGCCGATTTCGTGGGTGTTAATAATCTTGACGAAGCTGAACGTTTGGTGAACTCATTCAATGCTCGCCCTAAGCGATTGGTTGTAGTTGCGCCAGCGAAAACGGGTATTTCTACCATTCAACGAAGGATCAAAGGTATCAGCGAGGTCTGTGGAAGAGAAAAAATTCCATTTGCAGTAGTTGAACTTCCTGAAAATCAGATCGACCTCAATGAGCTGCTAAGAGCAGAGGTGAAGGTAGGTGCAGATGCACTGATACCGCTCAACAATAAATGTACCTTGAAAGTACTTGCCGCATTAAACGCGTTGGAGCTAAAAATGCCTGGCGATGTGCGCTTGATTTCATTCGACGACAGCGAATCCTTTGAATACATGAATCCGCCAATTTCTGCACTACGTCAACCTGTGATAGACATTGGAAAGAAAACAGTAGCGCGGATGTATGAGCGCATCAAGGAAACAAAAGATCCAGGAAAGCATTTTCTTTTGCCATGCGAATTCATGGCGCGTGGTTCTCATTAAGTAAGTTATCTATAATGATCAAGCAATCAAATATCAGAATCGGAATACTTCTTATTCTGTTCATCTCAGGGTTTTACACACCTAGTTATGGTCAATTGTACGATTTATATATTCAGAATACATTAGAATACATTGAAAGAGGAGAAACAGAACAAGCTATTTTCTATGCGAAGAAAGCGATTGCTAAAGATTCAACTAAAGCACGAGGATACTATTTACTGGGATCAGCATATAGTAATGAAGGAAGGTTTGAAGATGCACTCACAACTCTTGAAGAAGCAGAAAGCCTTGACGATGTTGAAATTCAAGTGTTTTATATGCTAGGGCATGTACACGATCGACTGGCAAATTTTAATTCTTCCTATCAGTACTTTGACAAATACTTAAAGGTAGATTCAACAAGTTTATTCGTACTTACACGTAAAGCACATATTGCTTGTAAAATAGATAAATATGAAGAAGCCAAAAGTATCTTGGACAATGTTTTAGAAGTCGATCCTCTAAATATTGGGGCTCTAAATATTTATGGTTTTTATTATGAAAGCCTAAAAGACCATGAGCAAGCTATAGAGTACTTCTCTCGTGTAATTGAAATCGATCCTTTAAATGCATCGGCATTTTATAACAGGTGTAAAAACCATTCTTTTCTTGAGAACATTGAGGAGAATTGCTCAGATTGCAGAAGAGCAATAGAACTTGGAATTGAGGATGCGACTTTCTTTATGCTTGATGAAAAGAAATGTAAATGATACAGATAACATCAAATGAAAAGCCACCGACTGAACAATCAACAGAAAAGCCAGTTTTTCTTAGTTGAGAACCGATAGATCCAACGAGCTTAGCGCATCACTTTATGGAATGAAAACACGTTTGGTTTCGATCAATCCATTACCGTCATTGGCGATAATTGAGTAAATCCCACTTTGAAACGATGCTGTAGGAATAAAAATATTCGCTTCATACGTTTCATGCAGAAGGATTAGTTGACCCAGTTGATTGTAAATCGAGCAAGATGCCTTTTCGTTGAAACCAATTGCAATACCATCTTCAAGTGTTTGGAGAGATGAAAAGAGTTGATTCTCTTCACAGTGTTTTCGCGCAATCATCGAACTGTATTCATAATTCCCATCGATATCGACCATTTTAATGCGGTAGAGGATCGCTTTTTCGATTTCTGTTGGGACTTCAATAGAATAGCTGGTTGTAGATTGAGAATTTCCGATCGCCGCAACTTCTTGAATCGGGAAGAAAGTGATGCCATCTTGCGTATGTTCAACTACGAAATGTGAAACGCGATCTTCAGAGGCAGTTACCCAATCGATACGCTCAGCATCACCATCACACGTACTTGAAAAGCTACTCATTTCAGTTGGTAAAACGACCGTACTTGGGCAAAAGTATTGTTGATTGTTGAGTCCTCCAGTTGCTGAAGTAACACCCCAATATACGTTGTTCGTCCCGAATACATTCGTGATGAAATCATTCGTACACGTCAAGCGTAGAATCCCATTGAAGTATACTTGCAACTGAAAAGATGATGCATCCCAGATGATATCCACTGGATACGTACCGCCATCATCAATATTTTGGCCTAATGGTTTTGCGCAAACTGGACCGCATAAAGGAGCACCCGGCCCATTCATATTCCCATCGATTTCTATAGCAACGTGGTCGCAAGCCATATCGTAAATGTGTGCTGGATTGTCATTGTCGTAGGTGTCAAATTCGATAGAAAGTGCATTTGGGATTGCGCCTGCGCCAAGTTGTCCACCTGCTGTGCCACAAGCTGTTGCGCTACTTGGCTGGAACGTAAAGGTGTTTCCATCTGCGCCATTTATATTGTTTCCAAAGTAATAATCCAACGAAAGGGTAAAGTCAGTCGAGAAATCTACCTGCGAACCATTCCAAGCACAACCTGTTTGACCATTGACTTCAGCAGTGAGTTGGATACATTGTTCACCGCCCACATTGATATAAGTTGCATTTCCATTCAAGGTCCAACACGCACCGACAGGAGCTGTCACATTTTGGGTTGTGCTTGATGAACAAACGGTGTAGGTGATTGAATAAGTTGATCCGGGTACAGCATTGGAGATTTGACCTGTCGTGGTATTTAAAACCGCTCCGTCTCCAGGATTACTTGGATTCCATGAAAACACTCCTCCAGTAGAGCCCGTAATGTTTGCTGTAGCACCGCCACAGATGCTAGTAAGGGTAAACGATGAATTCACCGAACCAACAGTCATATTGTACGCCATCGTTCCATTGAATCCGCCAGAATTATTACAGAAATACTGTGATATGAGGATACGAACCGTACCAGAAGTGGGTGCAGTCCATGAAACTTGAGAAAGAAGTCCACAGGCGTCATCGCTGTATACAAGTTCCGTAGTACCTGTATTGTCGATTAGTGTGAGTTGTGTATCCCAACCAGCTGTTCCACCATTGCTACAAAAAGTAAACGTGTAGGTGTTTCCACATGTCACATTCACAACGTAATATTGACCGTTTGACACTGCTTGCGTTTGAAATGCTACTGTTGGATTGAGGGTTCCTGAATTTGTCCCACCCAAACAAGCAAAAAGGGATAATGGGAAAAGTGTGAATAGACCAAAAAACAGTCCGTGTAGGCTAGTCATCATAATGTTAGTTTATGAAGCAAATGTATAAACTAAATCGGTTAAGTATTATTTTTTTGCACGCGATTTCACGGTAACCTTGCAATGCTTACGGAGTATTAGCTATGTAAGCACAATAAAAAAGGTCTAGCTAAACGATTTAGTTTTAACAGAAGTGAAAAATACGCTGGATTCCCACTAAACTGTTTTATATGAGTCATTTAGGATAAAAGTCCGCGTTATTCGGATCTGAAATCTGCGAATTTCGGACAAATTCAATGCCGGCCTGAAGTCCATAACGGTAATCGGCATTGATACTGGCTGGGGAATAACTAGTTCCGGTACATTTCAATCCGTCTTCCGGCCAAATTTGAGCAATTTTTACACTCTTATCAATGTGTTGAATGAAATCCAAGGAGTCGTTGTAAAAGGTATGGTGAAGGGCGAAACACTCACTCAGCTCCTTTTGAGCGCGGTAAAACAAACTACCCAAGTAATTGGGAAGGCTTTTGGACATTTTCCGTGTCAGGTGCGAAGTTCGAATAATGACGATGTCGTCCGCACCTTGATCTACTGTCCATCGAATCGGCAAGGGATCTCCCCATGCACCATCCATCAGCTCCATTCCGCGAACTTGTTGAACTCCTTTGGTAATGAAGGGCAAGGTACACGATGCGACCACCACATCCACCCAATCTCCCTCGTTTGGTTGCAGGTATTCGGGTTTACCCGTGCCCCGGTTGGTTGCCACAAAGTGAACTTCTTTACCCTCAGCAAATGCACTCGCTTTTGGCAAGTCGAAGGGAACGTGCACTTGCGCAACTTCCGCCAAATAGTCGATGTTCATGTAGCCACGCTCCTGTGCAATGTGCTTGAGTTTCACAAATTCGGGGTCTTTTGCCAACCAATGCATGGCTTCAACACAAGCACCATATTGCTTTGCTGAATAGTAGGATATCGCAATCGCACCGCCAGACACGCCCACAAATCGTTCGAATGGGTAGAAATCCAGCGCCATAAACGCATCCAACACACCAGCCGCGAAGCCTGTGCGAAATCCTCCCCCTTGAACAATTAGTGTTTTACTCATGCGCTGCGAACTTAGTGCGATTTTTGGAAACCTACAAATAGAGATTTATGGTGAGCTGCAAACCAACGTTTACTTCGTTCCATGTCCTCTATATGAAAGCGCGATGCCAAAAAATAATCGTACACAACCAAAAAATGCTGCGGCGGTTAAATGGTTCATCACTCAACCAAATCAACTACCAGCCCGTCGTCCAATTTCGTGACTTTCGTCAATCCGTGCTGCGCCAATCCTTTGATTCCTTTGTCCCATTGCTTGCCCGACAAGCCGGTTGCGTCTTTCAAGGCGTTTAAGTCCATCGTTTTGTGCTTTGCGAGAATATCGAAAATCACTTTCTCATTTTCGTTCAACTCTGGACCTTTCTTTTCACCGAATTTCTCGGGTTTCATTTGTGGGAAGAACAGCACTTCTTGGATGGATGGATTGTTGGTCAAATACATGATCAATCGGTCCATGCCAATTCCCAAACCAGAGGTTGGTGGCAT
>JBFYPU010000142.1:0-5854 GCA_041303175.1 Crocinitomicaceae bacterium
GTCAGTGCCCAATTAAGTCAAAAATAATTTCATCTCTGCCTTGCCGAATTGAACTTTTTGGCTAACTTAAGTAGTATGACAACAAACGAATCGTACGAAACCAACGAGATTGCTGCGTTTACGGAGCGCTTTATCAACCAAACGAAACGCACCATTTTCTTGACTGGGAAAGCAGGAACTGGAAAAACCACTTTGCTTCAAAAAATCGTAAAATCAACCTACAAGCAGACGGTGATTGTGGCACCCACGGGAATTGCTGCGCTGAATGCTGGTGGTGTCACGATTCATTCATTTTTTCAACTGCCGTTTGGTGGATTTGTACCCGATTTCAATGCTACGTTTAATGAAGATGTGCGCTTGGAAAGCAAATCGACGCTACTGCGACATTTCACCATGAACAATACACGTCGTGCACTCATTCGCAACCTCGAATTGTTGATTGTAGATGAAGTGAGTATGCTCCGCGCGGATCTCCTCGACGCAATGGATTGGATGCTCCGAAATGTTCGTAAAATCAACGAGCCATTTGGTGGAATTCAAGTGCTTTTTATTGGGGATTTGCTGCAACTTCCACCAGTAGTGAAACAAGCTGAATGGAATTTTTTAAGGCAGTATTACAACAGTCCATTTTTCTTTGATGCGCAAGTAATTCACGAAGTGAAACCACTGTATATTGAATTGGAAAAGGTCTATCGACAAGCGGACGAGACGTTTATTCGGATTCTCAACAATCTCCGAAACAGCGCAATCACAGATGAAGATATCATGATCTTGAATTCGCATGTTCAACAGGATTTTGATGCTACCAAACACGACGACTATATAACGCTCACGACGCACAATGCCGATGCCGATAAAATCAATAGCGAAGCATTGGAACGATTGGAAGGTCGAATTCAGAGCTACGAAGCCGAGATAACTGGTACCTTTCCCGAACACCTGTATCCGATTGATGAAAGAATGGATCTGAAATTAGGGGCTCAAGTGATGTTCATTAAAAATGATATTTCGCCCGATAAAAATTTCTACAACGGTAAAATGGGGAAGATTATCGCGCTGAGCAACTATGAAGTAAAAGTACATTTTCCACAGGAGAATAAAATCATTGAAGTCGAAAAGTACGAGTGGAACAACATTCAATATACACTCAACGCATCAACGGGTGAAGTGGAAGAAAAAGTTTTGGGAACGTACGTACACTATCCGCTCAAACTCGCATGGGCCATCACGGTTCACAAGAGTCAAGGTTTGACCTTTGACAAGGCAATCATCGATGTTTCCAAGGTCTTTGTTCCCGGTCAATCTTATGTGGCGCTTTCTCGCTTGCGCTCTCTGAATGGCTTGGTCTTGCTCAATCCAATCCAACCCAATCGGTTATTCGCAAACAACGAAGTAGCGGCTTTCACCAAAGCCAATGACTCGCCTGAAAATTTAGAAAAATCCTTGGCTGATGGAACGTTTGAGTATGCGCACGACGTGCTTCAGAAAGCCTTCGACTGGATGGAATTGATGAACAAATGGCATTCTCACAAGTCAACGTACACCCATCAGGGTTCAAAATCTCAAAAGGGAAAGTTCCAATCATGGATGGTGCAGCAAGTGCAGCTTCTTGAGGGAACGATGGACGCATCGCGAAAATTCCGCAGTCAATTGGTGAAGTTGTTTCAGAATAACAACACAGATTTGGCTTTTGTGAAGGAGCGAGTTGACGCGGCATACGACTATTTTTTCAAAACCTTCGACGGCATTTTGTATTCGACCTTGAAGAAAATGGCGGAATTGCAACAAAAAAGCAATACCAAACAATACAACGATGAGTTGGAAGAGCTGGATCAATTGATGACTGAAACGATCATTCGTTTGAAGAAAGCCAAGCAATTGATTCATGCGATTGTGAATGAGCTTCCATTGGAAAAAGATCAAACGTGGGAAAATGAAATATTAGCCTACAAAATGGGTAAAATTGCTGTTGTGAAGCAAGAAATGCGGCAAGAACATACTGGCTTTGATTTCGATACGGATTTCATTCAACTCAGAACTAAAAAGGAGAAAAAGGAAGCCAAACCAAAGAAGCAATCGACCTACGAAGTTACCTTGGAGATGATCAAGAATGGCAAACCCGTGAAGGAGATTGCGAAGGAGCGACAATTCAGTGTGTCAACCATTACTGGACATTGCGAACGTCTGTTGAGGGAAGAAAAAATTGAACTAGACGAAATTTTGGAGGCAAAGCGTATCAGCGCATTGAGCGATTTGTTTGATGAAAACGACGGATTATCTCTCGGTGATTTGAAAGAGAAAGTAGGGACGAAATTTACGTGGGACGAGTTGAAGTTGTATCGTGCTTCCTTGATTATTTAGCCTAAAACCTAAGAATCAGTTTCAAGTTGAACCGCCGCTGTGTCAGGTAATTTGGAATGGAGTAGTACTTTCCTTCCACATCCTGAATCCATTGTTTGGAAAGCACATTGTTCACGCCGAGCAAATTGAAGACTTCGAAGGAAATAATGGCGTCGTCGAAATTGCGGGTCCAAAAGGTTTCGCGTTTTTCCAATTTCGCTTTGTACATAAAGTCATATGACATCCCAATATCCACGCGGAAATAATTTTTCATACGCAGGGTGTCTTTGTAACGGTTCAAATCGGGTGGTCCATACGGAAGTGCGGTGCCAAATTGAATGCCCACTTGCACACTGAAACTTTCGTATTTCGGCATTCGATCTTGAATCAACGCACCAAAATTGATCATCTGATCCGTAGGTCGAGGCACATAACCCGGGAAAATACGCGCACTGTCCACCACAACTTGATCTTCACTGTATCCAAAAATAATTCTTTCACCAGCAGCATTGTAATACTCGTCGTAGTAATCGTTCAAGATATCTTCTTTGGTCGACATGAAACCAATTTTGAAAAACGATTCAATTCCTTCAACGAATTGACCATAAACGTTGAAATCCAATCCATACGCATACGCAACAGCATCATTGTTCGCGTAATAGCGCGTTCGAACGTTTTCAATTTCGTATGGATTCACGTCCCACAAATATTTGTAATACGCCTCGGCGGTAAATTTAAACGGCACTTCGCGGTCCCACATGTTGAAATAGACATCACCACCAGCTACAAAATGCGCTGATTTTTGTGATTTCACGTTCAAATTCAGTGATCCATCAAAGGTTCTAAACTCGCGGTAAAAGGGCGGTTGATAGTACATTCCCGTCGCGAAACGCAAATTCACTCCCCTCCGGATAATGCTCGAATCGCGCACCATGTGAGTTCGAGGTGAATAGCTGACGGATGCGCGTGGTGTGATATAAAACTCGTTGTTCGCAGATGTGTATCCACCGCGTGACCCGATGCTCAACGCCCATTTAGCTGCAGAAACATCGAAGGTATCGCGGAACGTTTTTGTGCTTTTTTCACCCGTTTTTGATCGATACTTTTTGGTGATTTCTACGGCAAAATCTTTTTTCCGCTTTGTCCATTGGGAATTGAGTTGCACAAATGACGTGTAGCGTTGCGATTGCAAGCTCAAATCCCCCTTGATCGTTTCAAATAATTTAACTTCGTTCGGTGAGTCTTGAGGAACAGAATAGCCTGCCGAATCAATCATGCGCCATTCACTCAACACATCCGAAAATTGATCCATTTGGAAATTGACGCCCCATTTCAAGACATTTTTCGCAATGATTGAACTGTCCTTTTTTAGGTAACCAGATTGAATTTCTTGTTCACCATTATGGTAAACATTGAAAATAGTTGCGTTCAATCGATTTCGTCCGTGGTTCAAAAATGTCCCAATACCTAGGGTTCCAACGGAGTCACCAAACTCTTCTTTCGCAGGATCGGTTTCAAGTTCATTGATAAAATATTGTCCTTGAATATCGAAATATTCGCGCTCATCTGTATTGAAAACTGTTGCATAAAGGTCCAACTTCGTTTTCTCCGTTGGAGCCCATTTCAATGATGTTCCACCCATCATGGTTTGAAAACGGGTCTGTTCTTGCCCATCGAAATAGATCACAAACGAATAGGCTTCGTTGGCTGTTCCAAAATCGGTGCGTTGGGTTTCGGGCGCAAAACGGTAGTTATTGGATGAAAAATGGCCAATCACCGACCAATCCAATTTTTCATTAATTCGGTAATTCGTTAAGAATTGCGCATCCCAGAATACTGGATTGTAGGAACCTTTAGCGGGCAAGGAATTCAATAAGTAGCCGTTCGATCGGTAGCGCGCGCCTATCAAATAGCTAAAGCGCGGGCCCAATTGTTGCTCCAAATGCGCTTCGGCCCCCAATAGTGAACCAACCAGCGAGCCTTTCAATTTTTCACTGGGTTGCTTGTACTCAATGTCAAGTACAGACGAAAGTTTATCGCCGAATTGTGAATCAAATCCACCTCCTGAGAAACTAACGTTTTTCACAAGAGAGGAATTGATGAAACTCATGCCTTCCTGCTGTCCTGATCGGGTTAAAAAGGGTCGGTAGATTTGAAAACCATTCACATATACTAGATTTTCATCGTAGCTTCCGCCGCGCACGTTGTAGTTGGACGTCAATTCGTTGTTTGACGTGGCAACTGTTGTGAGTACCAAGCCATATTCGATTGAATTTCGTGGAAGTAACTGTGGATCGGTTACAGGTAAAATGGGCAAATCAAATGGATCTTGAGCACGCTCCACCACAATGACAGCATCCGTTTGTTGAAAAGAAAACTTTACGTCGTCCATTCTGTTTCTACCCAAATTCAACACGATTGTTCGACTTATATCTTCATTATCGCCTTCTGTTCCCGCAGCGCGAAATCTCACCGTCACCGTATCCACGCGCGAAAACGTTAGCGCATACTTTCCTTCTGCATCGGTATAGTCGATTTCGAATGCTTCCATACAATAAACTGATACGTCGGGAATGGCTTTTCCCGTTTTATCGACTACACGCCCAGTAAGCGTCACCTCTTGCGCGAAGGAAGTTGCTGAAAGTAAGACAAGTAGTACGAAAAGTATTCTATGCATAGGTGCAAATGTAGTAGTTGAAACGCGAATCGGCTCGTTTTATTTTATGGAATCACTTTCCATGAGTATGATTAAATTTTCAGCGAATGGATCCAGTGCAGCATAGAGTTCATTGAGTCTATACTGGATGTTTCCATCGGCACAAAACGAGAAAAAATGCGTCGATCGCTCTTGCAATCCGCCATTCGGAAACAATCGTTCCTTAATCGTTTCCAGTGCGTTCATCGCTTGTTCGTGCTTGCCCTTTGATGCCTTAACCAATTTTGCTTTGATGGCTTCAAGTTGATTCTCCAAACGTCGTGTTTCACTTTCTGCAAATTGCTTCAGATTCAGATCAACCAACTCCGTTCGAGCGATTATTTCTTGGATCAATTTCGCTGTTAGTGATTCCAATTCGTTGAAATTCAATTCGTCAGAAGAATGTTCCTGAACATATTCTTTTTTCAAGGTATCAATCGGTTTGAATACATTTTTCCAATCCATGCCGATTTTTTCCATCCGCTTAAGGGTTGTTTTATCCATCCAAAGCACCGAATTCCGCACTTGAATAATCGGATAAACGATGTTGTATAATTCAAACACGCCTTTCAATTGCAACCAGTAGGAAATCTCTCCGGCGCCTCCAACATAAGCCAGATTGGGAAGCACCGTTTCTTGGTAAACAGGTCTCAAAATCACATTCGGCGAAAAGTGCGTTGGATCGCTTTCGAGCAGTTGGTACAGTTCGTGTTCCGACCACTGTTTGTCACCGGCTGAAAATCCAGTAGTTGTGCGTTCGATCCGCTCGCGCAGTCCGTTTTCAATGTAGAAAAGATTGATCGGCCGCGGATGCACTTG
>JBFYPU010000143.1:0-6028 GCA_041303175.1 Crocinitomicaceae bacterium
TATGTAGTATTTTTTTGTCATCTACTATTAAGGACGAAAGATCATGCGAAAAGGTTGCTGATCATTCATTTGGATTGATACCCAAGCGCTTCATTTCCGACATGATTTGCTTCAATTCTGAACCTTCGAGCACGCGCCCGTGGTAATAGTATTTTTTACCTTCCTCTTTCCCCGTTTTTGTGTAAGCAACGCACCAGCCATGGCGCACGCCGTCTTTGTACCGTTCCAGCATCATTTTTCCACCATCTGCATGGTAGCTTTCCCAAATTCCCGATTTCTTATTGTTCGTGTACGCGCCGGATCGCTTTAATTTCCCAGACTCAAAATACTCTTGAAATTCGCCGTGTAATTTACCGTTATCATAGCGAAACACGGATGCCGGTCGCTGCGAATTGTCGCCTTCTGCGGGTATGTAATATACCACTCTTACTCCATGAAGCGAATCGTTTTTATAGGATTCCTTGCCGCTTAATCGACCTTGGTTGTCCCAATTCACCCACACACTGTCCTTTTTTTGATCCATGTAGATTCCGTAGCTCAACAAACCACCCGACTCATGATAAAAATAGCCTTCCGAACGTGCACCATCGCTATGCTCGATAATGGCTTTTGTTTTTCCAGATTCATAGAAATAAACGAATTTCCCAACGGGTTTATCGTTTTTGAATTCGCCTTTATACATGTACACACGCGTGCCTGGGTAAATTTTCTCCCAGGGACCTTGCTTCTTTCCTTTCGCGTCCGTTTGATTCACTTGCGCAAAGGCGAAATTGATCAACACACTCAGAACAATTGTAATATACACCTTCATATCAAAGCATTTTTGAAAATTCCATTAAACTCGCACAGGTGACATCTGCGTCAATTCCGATGGGCTCAATTGTTTTTATTCTCACTGTTCTCATACCAAGATTCTTGCCAAACGCTATATCTGTGTCCGAGTCGCCAATCATGATACTTCTTTCAAATTCTATTTCTGGAAATTCAAATTTTGCCATTTCTGCCATTGCTGGGTACGGTTTGCGCAAATCTTCTGGATCTCCTTTCAAATTCGGAGCAAAAAAGCACTTATCAATTTTTCCACCAGCTACATAAATTTCGTCCATCATATAGGCATGAATTTCCAAAAGGTTACGTTCCGTCATGATGCCTTTTCCAATTCCTTGCTGGTTGGTGACCACGAAAATTCGGTTAAATTGTCTGGAAAACAGTGCAATGGCATGAAGTGTATCGGGCAGAAATTCAAATTCTGCGGGCGAGGTCACATATCCCCCCATAATTCGCTCGTTGATTACTCCGTCACGATCAAGAAAGAGCGTCCACGTTCGATCAATATTCCACGATTCAATCAACATTCAGCGTATCTTCTATCAAATAGTTGTTTCTTCCTTCGGAAGATCGTCCCATCATTTCTGCGATAAATCCAGCTAGAAAAAACTGTGATCCAATGATCATTGCTGCGAGGGCGATAAAAAACTCGGTACGTTCGGCAATCAATCTTCCCGTGGTTTCAATGAACAATTTGTCGATGATCATGTATAGTGTAATCAGAAAACCAAGGATAAACATGAGGGTTCCAACTGCTCCAAAAAAGTGCATGGGTTTTTTTCCGAAGCGTCCCATAAACGCAACGGTCATCAAATCGAGTGGACCATTTAAAAAGCGGTTGAGACCAAATTTCGTGACACCGTATTTACGTGCTTGGTGTTGCACCACTTTTTCACCGATTTTGGTAAAACCTGCGTATTTTGCAAGTGGTGGAATGTACCGATGCATGTCGCCATACAATTCAATACTTTTGATCACCACATTTTTATAGGCTTTCAAGCCACAATTAAAATCGTGCAATTTAATTCCCGTGATCATGCGGGCTGCCCAATTGTAAAGTTTTGTTGGTATTGTTTTCGTAATGGGATCGTAACGTTTTTTCTTCCAACCTGAAACGACATCGAAATCGTCTTCCATGATCATACGATAGAGTTCTGGGATTTCGTCAGGAGAATCTTGTAAATCCGCGTCCATGGTAATTACAACGTTCCCTTGTGCTACCTCAAACCCTTTTTGCAACGCGGCTGATTTTCCATAGTTCCGTTGAAACTTGATTCCAACAATTTCGCTGTGTTCAGCATTCAATTTTTGCACAACACCCCACGAGCCATCTTTACTCCCATCATCAATGAAGACAACTTCGAATGAAAATGAATGTTCATCCATGACCCGTTTGATCCATGCGAACAACTCCGGCAACGATTCCACCTCATTGTATAGCGGAACAACGATGGAAATATCAAGTTTACTCTCCAATTCGGTTCTGTATTAATTCCTACAAATATAATCAAACCGCAAAGCGATAAGATATGAATTGGTGAATGGAATCATTTTGTTTTAAAAATCTTCACCATTTGATCCGCAATTCGAATAAAATACATCCCATTTTCGAAGCGGTTAACATCGATCGAGGTGTTGAATTGATCTACTTTACCAAACTCCAACACTTGCCCATTTGCATTCAGGAGTTGATATTCCATTTCAGCGGTAATGTTACTCAATTTCACACTTCCATCTGTCGGATTTGGGTATGCTTCAATTTGTGCAAGATTCAATTCTTCAATACCTACCGAACTTTCGTTGATGAAAAATAAATCCAATCCCGCCTCCGTGATATTGATGTCTGGGTCCAAATCAGAAGTCTGGAAGAAAAACTGCATCGTTGGCGTCAAGGTAATGAAATCCAATAACCGAATTTGCTTGTATTGCCAAGCACCGAAGGTTGAAGTTACACTACCGATAACATCGATCTCCGCGACGCTTGTGCCATTGCTCACGGTAACGCGCAAGGAATCATCGGGTGTGTTTGGGCCGAAATAACAGTAGAACCATCGCGCATAATTCACATAAGGATCTGAAAAACCAGATAAATCGATAATGGGAGAAATGAGTGTCACCTCGCCACCATCCACATCGTCGGCATCAACACCCACATTCAACGCGTTTCCTGTTACGAAAGCAGCATTTCCGCAATCAAAAGGGACATCAGCAACTGGACTAGACATAGCTGTAGTTGCATTTGGCTTTCCTCTTTCCCAATGTCCTGTGGTTGCGAAATTACTCGTGACCCATCCAAAATCGAAGGTGAAATCGTCATAGATTCCCGCCTCCAAGGTGACAATGATTTCATTCGTAGTCTGGTTGATTTCCTGAGTAAAACATGTTGTTATATAGCCCCATTTTCCGACAATTACATTATACGGTTCTTGGTAGAAGAGTGTGAAATTGTGACTCCCCAAGCCGTTCGTACTTGCCTCGTAACCCACAACTGAAGCCTGCAACGAAATTTCTGCTCCTATGATTGGATTTCCACTACCATCCTGAACCTTTACTGTTAACGAGTACGGTGGAATCGGTGTCAATTCGACATTTTGAGTGGTCACAATTCCATTTACTAAGGCTGTTTGGATCGTTTCAGGGAAATACCCAATTTTTGAATACGTGACGTTATAGATTGCTCCAGTGCTTACACCTGTTGCATAAAATCCTGTCGGATTCGAGTCGTCTGAATGATCGTCGCCTTCAATCGTGACATTCGCTAAATCAAGTGGTGCGTTCGTGAGCTCATCGGTGATAATACCTTCGAGATATGCCGCTTTGGTATAGGTAGGCTCCAGTAGAAATAGTCCTTCCGAGCGATCCGTTGCCAAGAGAAGTCCTGATGGCAAAAAAGGATAAGCACCCCAGCAACCATCGTACGTGTCCGTTTGAAACGGGTGGGTATCATAATCTCCCACTTCAATCATGTTATAAGGATAGGTGACATCGTGCACCACTACTCCATCCGTGTAATGACTTGTGACAATATAATCGCCAAACACATGCACATTATGTGGAATGGTTCCTGTTCCTGGAGAACTTTGAATCCGGTCCAATTCGATAATATTTGTAGGGTCAGAAACATCGAAAGAAGTGACATAAGAAAATGGAAGTTCATCGGTTGTGTAGACATATTGACCGTCTGCACTCGGCCAAATATTGTGTGCGAAGCTACTCGGTGTTGTTTGCGTCCCAAGAAGCACTGGATTGGAGCGATCGCTCACGTCAACAATACTGATAATCCCATCACTGATGTGCGCCAAATACATCGTATCGCCTAGTACAAATCCGTCGTGCACATACCAATTGTCAAAAACACCAACTTCCACAGGATTCATCGGGTCGGTTGCAATATCCAAAATAATCACACCTCCATTCCCCCGATTTGCGCCGAAAATATAGGCGTATCCGAGTGAATCGACATATAGGTTATGTGCCGATTCCCATTCAGAACCAACTTCACCGAAATAATAGCTTGTTGTAAGCGCAGTGGATGAAGGCAAAGGTGACAAATCGATGATAAGTAATCCATTCAGAGCTTCCGTAGTGACATACGCATAATCACCAAATGTTTTTAAATCGCGCCAAATAGAATTCATTCCTGGCTCCCAAAATACTTCTGTTGCCGTTGCAGGGTCAGTGACGTCCACAATGCTCGTTCCATCTACTCCGCCCACCAACGCATATTCATTGTTATTCTCGTCAACGTAGCCCCAAATGTCATTGAGTCCAGTGTTGTGAAGCACCGAATAGTTCACGTGTCCAACCGAATCGAGGTTCAATTGCGCAAAAACTGCAAGCGAGGAAAGGAAAAAAAGAGAAGAGAGTAGCCATTTCATAAGCGCGTATTTTTTACCAAGGTACAAAGAGTTATAGAAACTATAAAAAGAAGATTGCAGCAATAATGAAGATCACGATGATCACAATGTATTGCCAAACATCAACAAAATAGGGTGAATATTTCCGAAATGAATCTTTGAAACTCATAGCACGAAGATACAACTTTGAGAAAAAGATTGAGCCAAGTCAGCGAATAATTGATTGATCTGTTCGTGAACACTACTTTCAATGTCCACCCGAAATTAGGTGAATTGAGACTTCATTTTTATCCGCCAAATTCGTACTTTTGCACCACTCAAATTGATCATTATGGGAAAATCATCGGTCGCAGAAACAAAAACAGCCGTAGACTTCGAAGCATTCAAGACGCAAGTGTTGGAAGACTTCCGTTTGGCGTCTGTCTCACGTGAAGCCTCGTTACTTGGTAGACGCGAAGTACTAACAGGTAAAGCGAAATTCGGAATTTTTGGCGACGGCAAGGAATTGGCACAAATTGCACTCGCGAAGCAATTCAGAGATGGTGATTTTCGATCGGGATATTACCGGGATCAAACCATCATGATGGCGATCGATCAATTGACGGTTCAGCAATATTTTTCAGGCTTGTATGCGCACACGGATACGGAAATTGAACCTCAATCTGGCGGTCGACAAATGGGCGGACATTATGCTACCCGCAATTTAGACGAGAAAGGCAATTGGAAAAACTTGATGGAGCAAAAAAATAGCTCTGCGGATATTTCCCCAACTGCTGGACAAATGCCACGATTGTTGGGCTTAGCTCAAGCGTCCAAAATATACCGTGAGCACCCAACATTGAAGGATTTAGAGCAATTCAAAAAGTTTACGAACGGTGGAAACGAAGTGGCTTTTGGTACAATTGGCGACGCGTCGACTTCCGAAGGTCCATTTTGGGAGACAATCAATGCCGCTGGTGTACTACAAGTGCCGATGGTGATGTCTGTTTGGGACGATGGATTTGGAATTTCTGTTCCACGCGATGTTCAAACGACAAAAGGAAGCATTTCGGATGCCCTCGCAGGGATGCAACGCGCACCGGGCGGAAAAGGATATGAAATTTTAATCACAAAGGGTTGGGACTATGCACATTTATGTGAGACCTACGAAAAAGCGGTAGCCATTGCGCGCGAGCAGCATGTTCCAGTCCTCGTGCATGTAAAGGAAGTCAATCAGCCGCAAGGTCACTCAACAAGTGGTTCGCACGAACGCTATAAAGACGAAGCGCGATTGGCTTGGGAAACAGAATTTGATTGTATTGCAAAATTCCGAGAATGGATTTTGAGTTTTGATGCAGATGGAT
>JBFYPU010000144.1:0-10852 GCA_041303175.1 Crocinitomicaceae bacterium
ATTGGCGATTAAGGTCCCTGGCGTGTCGCTCAAGTTCGAATTTTCACCGTTTAGATCAAGACTTTCTGGATTACCTTTGAAAAACGGTGTGGTACGCGTTCCAAAATGCTCCTTAGTAAAATCCTTGTTCACCGCTTCTACGTTTGTGTATAAACCTATCAAAGTATCATTCACATAGACGTTTGCATAATTTGCGCGTGAAGCAGGCATGTATTTTCGCGCGATCTCATACGAAAGCACTTCACGGACAAACGAAGGATCTTGGATCACGTTACTCAATTTGATCTTGTTCTTTCCCTCGTAGGCTTGATTGGAATACGTATAATCCAACGAAATATTGAAGGGATTTTTAGCACGTGCGGAACTGTATGAACTGAAACCTTTGTAACGAATTCCACAGCCATAAAGCATTGTTCCGTTTACCTCAACATCGGCTAACAATCGTTCATTTTGGTCTGCAATATACAGATCATCGAGTGCTTGATCCCAATTTGAAATTGCGAAATAGATTCGAATTTCTTGCACACTATCAACAGCATAAAAATCCGACTGAGCAGCCAGATTTTTAGGTGCGCCAAAGATGATGGCGTTCAATAGGATAACTTGAATGATCTTTCTGAACATGCTCTATCGAATGGTCGTTACTTTTTTGATAATCAATTTCTCATTGTTGAAATTCAATTTGACAAAATACACCCCTTCCGGAACTTCTGACAGGTCAATTTCCAAGGAGTTCTCCACTTCCAATACTGTGTTTCCATGAACATCCACAACCGTCATCGCCAGCGAATTTTGTCCCAATTTGAAGCCATCAATTTTGAAAACCCCTGTTGATGGATTTGGATAGAGTTCTACCTGTCCCAGTGTTTCCTCAGAAATGGAAGCCAATCCACATGGATCACTTCCTAAAAGTGCGATGATTCCGGGATCATCACATTCGTAGCGAAATGCTTTCGTTGGACTCGCATTGTATTGCCAAACAACATTGTCGTTTTGATCCACTTCATACATGTATTGTTGCGATACATTTACAAACAAGTTGCCATTGGACATGGTATTGTGCGCTCCCTGACCAGAATTACTTGCAAGACAGGCGTGCTGCCAATCGTGTGTAGATGGCGCGTAATAAGAACCCGCATAGGTGTAGATGAAACCTGATTCGGGCGGATAGATTGCCTCAATGGTTGAGCTACTTCCGGCACCACCCGAATTGTTGAAAAATTGAATGGCACCTGAACGAGGACGACCATCATCGGTAATCCAACGTGGATCGTGCACTGCGGCTGGAATTTCTTGTGCTGCTGAAGAACCGTAGTTTCCAGGTTTTCCCCATCGATATAAAAAATCGCCCCCTTTCCCTGAGTTTCCGCCAGCATGAGAAGCTGCTTCCGATGTTGTTGTAGAGTGATCGATTATAAATAATTCGCTTGCGTAACGCGAGGTAAATACAATTTGATCCAAATCAGCATTGTAATCCAATCCATTGACGTGGAACCAATCGCCTGAACTTCCACCAGGGCCACCTCCACTGCTTCCAGAAATTGCATTGATGTCCATTAATTCCGGATGATCTTCAACGACGCCATAATTGTCTTTCGTAGGATCGACGTCTTGAATCATGTGATCCCAAATGTGCCATTCCCAAACGATTGTTGCTGTTGAACCGGAAGGCTGAAGCTCTATGAAATGACATGGCCATTTACTCGAAGTCGCATTTGAACGACCTGCTTGGGTCAATTCTGCTGTTGTTTTCACTTCCCAAGCGGTCAAAATCACATTACCATTTGGTAAAATCAAAAAGTCGTGGTGAGAACAATGGCTCGAATTCGAATAAACGTATTCCCAAACCACATTTGCATTGGCATCCAACTCTTGAATCATTCCACCTATTGCCGCACCGTTGAGTTGATTTCCTGAATAGACCGCGCCGCGAACAATGTTTCCGTTTGGTTTCAATTTCACAGAGTAGTTGCACGATTTATCGCATGACCACGAATGAGCGATCGCACCATCTTTGTCTATTAGATATGTTGTGTTCTGATTTTGAAGGTTGTAGAGTGCATAACCGTTAAAGGTTTGACCGAAGGAATTAGCCGAAAACATCACCAAACACAGCTGAATTGTGATGGCTGTAAAGAAGTATTTCATAGAGTTGTCGTTATACAATATGTATTTTTAGTGACTGTCACCCGAAAAAACTTGCGGTAGAATTAGTATTTTCTTCATTTAAAATTAATATTTGGTGTAAGACACTGAAAATGAAGATGATTTAACATTGTGATTCTGCCAGCCATCAAAAAAAAAACGTCCGACTTCAGCCGAACGTTTTCCAATTTTATGCTTATCTAGCTTACGCCATTGCGTTTTCTTTCTTGATCAAATTCAAGGCTGAACCTTCTTTGAACCAATCAATTTGCGCTGCGTTATATGTATGATTCAACATGATTTTATCCGAAGATCCATCTGCATGTTGCACATCGAGTGTCAATTGTTTCCCAGGAGCAAAATCTGCTAAATCAGAGAAATTGAAGGTGTCGTTTTCCAAGATTTTATTATAATCCGCCTCGTTAGCAAACGTCAAACCAAGCATACCTTGTTTTTTCAAATTCGTTTCGTGGATGCGCGCGAATGATTTTACAATCACTGCTACGACACCCAAATGACGCGGTTCCATTGCTGCGTGTTCACGAGAAGATCCTTCGCCGTAGTTGTGATCTCCAATTACGATGGATGGAATACCCGCCGCTTTGTATGCACGAGCTGTAGCTGGAACTTCACCTTTAGAACCTGTCAACTGATTGACGACTTGATTTGTTGCTCCACCAAAGGCGTTCACTGCACCGATCAAGCAGTTATTTGAAATATTATCCAAGTGACCACGGTAACGCAACCAAGGGCCTGCCATTGAAATGTGATCCGTGGTACATTTTCCTTGAGCCTTGATCAACAATTTCGCACCTAAAATGTTTTGCCCATCCCATGCCTTGAAAGGCTCTAATAATTGCAAGCGTTCTGAATCTGGATTCACGATTACACTGATACCCGATCCGTCTTCTGCTGGCGCTTGAAAGCCATTGTCTTCTACATCAAATCCTTTCGGCGGAAGTTCAAAACCTGTTGGTTCCTTCAACATTACTTGTTCGCCATTTTCGTTGGTCAACGCATCTGTAATCGGATTGAAATCCAATCGCCCTGCAAGCGCTACTGCTGCAACCATTTCAGGGGAAGCGACAAAGGCGTGTGTATTCGGATTACCATCCGCTCGCTTTGCGAAGTTTCTATTGAACGAGTGAATGATTGAATTTTTTTCTTGCTTGTCTGCACCTTCACGTTCCCATTGCCCAATACATGGACCACACGCATTGGTGAAAATTCGAGCGGACTCAAATTTTTGGAAAGTATTCATAAAGCCATCGCGCTCTGCTGTGAAACGCACCTGCTCAGAACCTGGGTTGATTCCCAAAATCGCTTTTGGTTTTACGCCTTTGCTCACTGCGTCGTCTACAATTGAAGCCGCGCGAGATAAATCCTCGTAAGATGAGTTTGTGCATGAGCCGATGAGTGCCCATTCAATTTCTATTGGCCAACCATTTTTCGCTGCCATCCCTTTCATTTCTGCAACTGGCGTTGCCAAATCTGGTGTAAATGGTCCATTGATATAAGGTGATAATTCTGAAAGATTGATTTCGATTACTTGGTCAAAGTACTTCTCTGGATTGGCATATACTTCTGGGTCACCCGTTAGATGTTCAGCAATTTGATCAGCAGCGTCCACTACCTCTTGCCGGCCCGTAGCCGTCAAGTATCGTCGCATAGAATCGTCGTAACCAAAGGTCGAAGTTGTAGCTCCTACCTCGGCTCCCATATTGCAGATTGTACCTTTACCTGTTGCCGACATATTGATCGCACCATCGCCAAAGTACTCAACAATTGCTCCTGTTCCACCTTCAACAGTTAAGATTCCAGCCACTTTAAGAATCACGTCTTTTGGCGCTGTCCAACCACTTAATTTGCCAGTCAATTTCACACCGATTAGTTTGGGCATTTTCAACTCCCAAGCCATTCCAGCCATAACGTCCACAGCATCTGCTCCACCTACACCAATCGCCACCATTCCAAGACCACCAGCGTTCACCGTATGCGAATCTGTTCCAATCATCATCCCACCTGGGAATGCATAATTTTCGAGCACCACTTGGTGAATAATTCCCGCTCCTGGTTTCCAAAAACCGATTCCATATTTATCGCAAACAGAGCTAAGAAAGTTGAACACCTCATTGTTCTTGTTGATTCCGTCTTGGAGATCCTTGTCGGCACCAACTCTCGCTTGAATCAAGTGATCGGCATGTGCAGTTGAAGGCACCGCTACTTTTGATCGACCAGCTTGCATGAATTGGAGTAAAGCCATTTGTGCAGTTGCGTCCTGCATCGCCACACGATCCGGAGCAAAATCAACGTACGATTTTCCGCGCTCATGAGCAACTGTTGCAGCACCATCCCATAGATGCGTGTAAAGAATTTTCTCAGAGAGTGTGAGGGGTTTCCCTACTACTTTTCGTGCCGCCTCAACCCGTTCTGGGTATTTTGCGTACACCTGCTTGATCATGTCTAAATCAAATACCATGCGTATAGTTGTTTATTGTCGTTCCTAAAAGTCACGCGAATTTACTAAAATTGTACTATAAATGAAGTGGATTTCTCTTGCTAATTTGTGTCATAGCGTAAATAATGGTTAGCGAACCATGAGCGAACAAATCAAAAGCCCTGCTCAAACTCTTGCATTCTTAAATAATTAGGTTATCTTTGCGCCCCCAACTACAGAGAGTTGGGAAATATTTATATACAATAAAAAACACTTTTATATGAATTCTTACGAAACTGTTTTCATTTTGACTCCCGTTTTGTCTGATGAACAGACAAAGGAAGCAGTGCAGAAATTCAAGGGTGAAATCAAGGCTTTAGGCGGTAATGTAACGCAAGCTGAGACTTGGGGACTTCGCAAGTTGGCCTACCCTATCCAGAAAAAATCAACAGGATTTTATTTCATGTTGAATTATGAAGGACCGAGCACTGTTATTGCTGATTTGGAAGTTGCCTTCCGAAGAGATGAGCGAGTTATCCGCTTTTTAACCGTTAAGATGGACAAAGATTCACTTGCATGGGCTGAAACGCGAAGACTTAAAGGCAAAGGCATTAAAGGCTTTGAAGCTTAATTATTCATCACTCTAAAAATTAGAAAATCATGGCTCAAAATGATGTTCGTTACTTGAATCCGATTAATATCGAGATTAAAAAGAACAAATACTGCCGTTTCAAGAAAAGCGGTATCAAATATGTTGATTACAAAGATCCAGACTTCTTGTTGAGATTGATCAATGAGCAAGGTAAAATTTTACCACGTCGTCTTACGGGAACTTCTGCGAAATACCAGAAAAAAGTGAACAAAGCAATCAAACGTGCGCGTCACATTGCTCTTCTTCCGTATGTTGCTGATATGATGAAGTAATCAAGCCGATAACTATCGGAAGTTTAATACAAAATTTCAAAGAAAATGGAAGTAATACTAAAGAAAAACGTAGATAACTTAGGATACACAAACGAAGTCGTTTCTGTTAAACCTGGGTACGGTCGTAATTTCTTGATTCCTCAGGGATATGCTGTGTTGGCTACTGCTTCGGCAAAGAAAGCACACGAAGAAATCATGCGACAAAAATCACATAAAGACACGAAAATCCTTGCTGAAGCGCAAGAACTTGCAACCAAAATTGAAGCAACATCTGTTAAGATTGTTACTAAAGTTGGTGAAAAAGGGAAAATTTTCGGATCTGTGAACACCGTTCAATTGTCTGAAGCGCTTAAAGCTGAGGGAATTGACATCGATCGCAAATCATTGAAAATTAAGGACGAACCAATTCGCGAGATTGGAACGTACGAAGCTTCTGCAAATCTTCACAAAGATGTTAAGGCAACTTTCTCTTTCGAAGTGGTAGGAGAATAATTCTTCACATATGCATTGAAAATCCCTTGACTTCGGTTGAGGGATTTTTTTTTGCCCAAATGCTAACACAGCAAATTTAAGTTTAAACAGAATTAAGCACAACCAATCATCGGATATCGATCTGTTTTGATCAGATATGGAACCAAACATATCGCTTGTAGTTTTTTCAGATCAACAAAAAAAATCATCCCTAACTTTCATTCCGATAATCATGTAAAACTGAAAACAGGCAGATTTTATGAGAACAAGGAGACATACTTCATTGCATTCAATTCTTGGTGGAGTTATTTCAGTGATGATGCTAATTACCTTCTCGTTAACTGCTTCAGCGCAGTCTGATTATTTTGTCATTACCAATTCCATCGTTCTTTCGAACACTGGTGAATCCATACTGAGTTCCTATACGATTTCCACGAACGGAGTAAACGATGGCGGATCAGGAACTTCGCTCGTGACAAGCGGCACTATCTGTGAGGTCGTTTTTCCGACAGGCACAAATGCTACAACGTGCACAGGTGGACAGATCATTATCTTAGGAACAACGTATCCAATCACAAGCTACGCGACTTCTAGCTCCATCAATTACATGACGTTTATCCTCCCAGCAAATCTTCCGGCGCAAACAGGTTTTGTGCTCACGCTAAATTCCATTCGAAATCCGCCGATAAATCCAGCTTGTGGAGCATCCACGAATACTTATTCTACGACGTTTCCGTGTGATGAGCCGTTCTATTTATTGTTTCCCAATCAAACGTTTAGTTCAGTCTTTCTCTCTGGATATAATATCTATCACCATTTTGGCGATCCTCAGTATTCAATTCAAGCCCAACCGTATTTTGTAATGGAGACGACTGAAGTGAAGCACAATTTATCCAAGGTGTTCTCAGGCGCGCTCGAAGAAGATGTGGTGGCAGTTAATGTTCGCATTGCTGGATCAACCGGAAGTCTCCCGACACTAACGAGTCTTACGTTCAATACCACTGGAACATCTACCATTGGTTCAATTCTGGAGGCTCGAGTTTATTCAACGGGCAACGAAGATTTTTTTCATTCCCACAATGATATCCTGCTCACCTCGACTCCAAACCCTGGGCTATCCGTATCGTTTGCGGGTTCGTTTACACTGCAACCTGGGGATAATTACTTTTTTATGAGCTACAATGTAGCTTGCGATCCACTCTTCAATGGTCAAACGCTCGATGGGAACTTCGTCTCCGCAACAATCAATGGCTCACCAGTTACTTCTACTACAAATCCCACTGGTGGTCGGGTAATTCAGCCAAATTATTCCATATTCAATCCGCCAAATTTAGTTCCCAATTCAAGTGCCGAGACGTTCGCAACGTGCCCAGCAAACTGGTACGGCGCTGCCTTGAGTTTCCCAACCAACGGTGTGCCGGGATGGCAATCACCTACATTTGGAACTCCTAGCGCAGGAGCTGGAACATCTGATTATTTCAATACGTGTGCTTCGGCAGCAACGGTAGGAGTACCTCAAAATTTTGGTGGTTATCAAGTCGCTCGAACTGGAAATGCATATTTAGGCGCTGGCTTCTTTGGCCATCCAAATACAGAGTATGTTCAAATTCAGTTAACAAGCCCCTTAACGAGTGGTGTTGAATATGCACTCACCTTCTTCGTATCAATTGGTGAAAATGTAACAACAAAGAAAAACGGGATTGGTGCATTTCTATCCACATCGGCCGCCCCACCAAATAGCGGAGCGTTTCTTCCCTTCACACCTGTCTTAGTTGAGCCAAACATCATTCGTGATGAAGTCGATTGGTATCCAATTTCTGGAACCTTCGTTGCAACTGGAAATGAACAGTGGTTGGTCATCGGGCATTTTCTCAATAGCGCATCGACCCAAATCATTGATGCGAACGGACCACAAACAGCTTCAGGTAGCTATACCTATATTGATGATGTGTCTCTTGTCCCACTTACATCTGTCATCTCGTGTAACACCATTCTACTCGCATCAGAGTTGGACCATTTTGAAGCAATTCCTAAGACTGATGGTAGCGTTCAATTAGAATGGGATATCCTTTCAGAAAGTGACGTCATGCGCTATGAGATCTACACCTCCCGCGATGCACAAAATTGGGTGTTCAATCAAAGTGTCGCGTCTATTGGAGATCACAACTCGCTTCACCAATATATAACAACCGATACGCCAGATGTCCCGAGTATTTATTACCAATTGGTTGAGAGAACGATGAATGGTGATTCTAAAGTACTTGCTCAAGATTATGTTTTACGAACAAATCCAGTCCGAATAGTGCTAGTTCCCAATCCAAGTTCTCAGCACCTGACCATACGACTACCGGAAGGTGAAATTCGCTCAGTGCAAATCCTAACAATGGATGGAAAAGAAATGGCCACTTGGTCTATCTCAGGAAATGTGCTAGATATTTCAGCATTGGATGACGGACAGTATATCCTGGTGATCGAGGATTCTCAACACGACAGAATCATAGAACGCTTCATAAAGAATTGATTAATGGTGAGTTCGTGTGCTATAAACACGTGAAAAATAGCGAGATTGAACAGCTATTCATTTCATATTCAGCCATTCCATGCACTTTAAGTTCACTTAATCAGGCGTAAAAGATCATCTTTTCCAAAAAGGTGACTGCAGAATTCTAGACTGGCGATATCCCCGAACATTGATCCACAGGCTGACGTCTCGATGATACTAGTCATGTCGTGCTTCTTGTTCTTTCCCCGATGATTTAGCAACTATTAACGATAATGCAACATAAAATGTACATGAATACATTAGTTCATGTATCTTTATCTGACCAAAATATTTGGACACCTATTTCAATCAATTATGGCTAAAAAAATCTTCAAAAAGTTACTGAAGTGGACTGGAATTTCACTGCTTTTGATCATCATTGCGCTCATTCTAATCCCCATCTTCTTTAAAGATCAATTGAAGGATATGGTAATCAAAGAAGTCAACAAATCGTTGAATGCGAAATTATCACTGGAAGATTTTGATTTGACCTTTATCAGTACGTTCCCAAAAATGAAAGTTGTATTGAACGAAGCAAAATTGGTGGGAACAGGCAAATTTGATGGCGTTACCTTGATGGACATCAAAGAACTTCGCGCACATGTTGGCTTGTGGGATGTCATTTCTGGTGATCAGATTTCAATCAAAAGTATTGAAGTCATCGATCCAATTTTTGATGTGAGAGTGCTTCAGGATGGACTTGCAAATTACGACATTGTAAAACCCGATTCGCTCAAAACAACAGAAGAATTGGAAGAGCCATCGAGTTTCAAGTTATCGCTGCAACAGTATTCGATTACAAATGCCCAAATCAACTACAGCGACGAGGCCTCAAACATGCACGCGACCTTGAAAAACTTGAACCATTCTGGAACAGGTGATTTAACTGCGGATGTCGTGGATTTTGTAACGAAAACAACCATAGACGAGCTCTCTTACGACATGGATGGAAGTTCCTACTTGAGCACTGTCAAAACAAACGCGGATGTCAACTTACTGATGGAATTCACTGAAAAATCATCCAAATTCACGATAAAAGAAAATAAAATTCAACTCAATGAAATGGGCTTTTCCATTGATGGTTTTTACAACATGTTGGAAAACCACGACGACATGGATTTGACTTTAGACGCAAAAGAAACGACCTTCAAACAACTCTTGTCGCTCATTCCAACCTTCTACCATTCAGGCTATGAAAGCATGGTTTCTTCAGGCAAGCTGAAACTCGAAGGCCAAGTGAAGGGACAAATGGATGACAAACGATTGCCTGGTTGGGATTTCGGATTAATTGTAAAAAATGGCTCTGTGCGCTACCCTGATCTCGCTGGACAAATCAGCAATATTCAAGTGGATGCAGGATCCAAATTTGCCGGTGGTGAAAACCTTGATTTGATGACTGCTGATGTGAAGTCGTTTCACGCAAACTTTGGAAAAAATTCCATCGATGGAAACCTCGCGCTGCGCAGCATGATGACGGATCCGTTCATTCAATCGAAAATTCTCGCAAATGTCAACTTGGCAACCTTGAAAGACTTTGTGCCCATGGCGGAAGGTGAAAAATACGATGGGATTCTCGATGCAGATGTCAAGGTGAAAGGGAAAATGAGTGATTTGGACAAAGGTGATTATGAAGCCTTTACCGCGCAAGGAACGCTTTTGATTTCGGATATGCTCTACGCCTCCAAAGATGTTCCCGACGATGTGAACATCAAAAAAATGGGATTCGATTTCTCGCCACAGCACATGACCCTCACGGAAATGGACGCGAAAGTTGGAAAATCTGATTTCCAAGCCAATGGGAAAATTGAAAACTACTTTGGTTATCTTCTCCGCGACGATAAATTGAAAGGTCAATTCAATCTGTCCAGCAACTACCTCGACTTGGATGCGCTCATGCCCGCAAGCGAAACACCTGCTCCTGCTGCAACCGCGAAAAGTGTTGAACCTGTGAACAGCGAGGAAGTACTTTTGATGCCCAATAACGTCGACTTCGATCTCACCACCAATATCAAGAAAGCGCGCTACAATGGAATTGATGTATCAAACATCACGGGTGGTGTGGGCCTATCGAATGAAATTGCAACCCTCAAAAATTTGAGCGTCAACGCAATGGGTGGAACGGTTGGATTGACGGGCAGCTACAACACACAAAACCACACCCAGCCCAAAGTAGATTTCGCATATAAACTGAAGAACATTGACATTCACCAGCTCGCAACGAACTTCTTGACGGTTGAAAAATTGGCGCCCATTGTCAAATATGCACGCGGATCAATCTCATCAGATTTCACGATGAAAACAGCCATCACACCAAGCTTTGAACCGATTTTAGC
>JBFYPU010000145.1:0-3680 GCA_041303175.1 Crocinitomicaceae bacterium
GCAGGTGAGTGCATTTGGATTGGCAAGTCTCTACACGCGTGACAACAACGTCTTTTTCTCTCGAGATTCCGCCTACAGATACATCAATATCGCAAAATCAACTTTCGGACAAGTTAAAGCATCCAAGCGAAAAAAATACGCAAAATACGGCTGGACCGAAGCTGGTATTGACTCACTCGAACGGGTGATTACCCAACTTTTCTATACTGAAGCGCAACGGATCAACACACCTGCATCCTATAGTGCCTATCTCAGAACTCACCCAAATTCCATTTACAGCAAGCGGGCATTGGAATTGCGGGATTCACTGGCGTTTTTTCAGGTCGTGATGAAAAATACCTCAACGGCTTATCAAGAATTTTTGGGCGAATACCCAAGCAGCGCATATAAGTCGATTGCAGAAGATAATTTCTATGAATTGCAATTCAGCGAACGAACGCTAAATGGCACATTGGCATCGTATCTCGAATTTATTGAACTCAACCCTAGTAGCCCGCTCATACCTTCTGCGGAGAAGAAAATATTCGATATCGTCACCGAAGCAAATACAAGCGATGCATTTGATGTCTTCATCCGCACCTATCCCAAAAGTTCGATGGTGGACTCTGCATGGCGTCAACTCTACCAGTCTTCTTTGGATACACTGAACCTTCTAACGCTCAAGCGATTTAAGAACAAATATCCCAATTATCCATTTCAAAAGGAATTGTTGCGCGATATGGAGTTCATCGACTCTGTCTTTTTGCCAGCAAAAGGAACGGAAGGTTTTGGATATATGAACACTGATGGAAATATCATGATTCCGTTGATCTACGAACAAGTGTCTCAGTTCAAAGAGGGCTTGTCTGTGGTGTCAAAAGACGGGAAATTTGGTGTGATTGATCAGTACAATCATACACGGATTCCATTCAAGTATGATGCGATTTCAGATTTTGTGAACGGCCGTGCGATTGTCGAGATGAATGGCATGTTGGGTATGATTCACCGAAATGGAAGTTTCATTCTGGAGTGTGAATTTGAGGACATGGGCGTGGTTTCCAATGGCTTGATTTATGCGAAGAAAGGTGAAAAATTCGGCTATTATGATGAGAAAGGATTCTTGCGCATCGCAATGAAATATGACGATGCGTATGATTTTTCGAACGGAGTAGCCAAAGTAGAAGTGAATGGACTTCAGGCGTTTATAGATATTTATGGCGGCTATGTTGTTCCGCCAGCATTCGAGGAAATTCGCCTCTTTTCCGATTCACTTTATGTTTATGAAAGCGATGGACTTTATGGATTCATCAATCGCTTTGGAAAGGCTGTGATTGAGGCGCAGTACACTGAAATGGGTGAGCCTCGGAACGGCTTTGTGATCGCTTTGTTGGACAGTGAAGTGGTCTATTTGAATACGGCAGCGCAAGTGGTCATACAGAATGATTTTGAAGAATTCCCCAATTTTTTATCGAAAGCAGAGTTTATGAATGACGAAGCAATCGCAATGAAAAAAGGACTTTATGGCAAAATTGATAAGAAAGGGCGGGAGGTATTAAAATTTCAATACGAAAATCTCGGAACGGGAAGCTACATCTTTCCGTTCGCAAAAAATAACCTTTGGGGTGTGATGAATGAATCTGGGAAGGTAATTATCCAGCCGATTTATGAAGAACTGACGATGCCAAACGATCAATTTATTATTGCACAAACCGAAACGGGCGAAGGTGTTTTGAGTGGAACGGGAACCGTGATTCTTCCGATGAATTTTCGAAACATTGAACATTTCACGAACGATGTTTTTATTGGAGAAACGGATGCTGGAAGTGGTGTATTCAGAAAAGATGTGCTGCTGGTGCGCCCGGAATACGATTCCGTTGAGCCGTTTGGAAAAGATTACCTACTTTTAAGTAAAGAAAATCAGTGGTCATACTTGGAATTGTCCACAGGGAAGTTAATTGAAATGAATTCAGACACGGGTGAATAATGTCTTCGGTTTATTGGAAAAGTACAAGTTCGGTTTGCTGGCTGCCTTGTGTGCCTATGTTGCCATTTTTGCTTATTTCCAAATTGGGACGTTCGATCAAGTCAAAGAATTGTATAGCCCATTTCACGATGGACCTCGGTTAGAAATTCCGGAGGATGAAATCATGTTGCAACCCGAAAATATAATGTTGCCCGCGAATTTTCAGCCAAGCGATGTGAAAAATGCTGCGCGTGATGCGAATGATAAGCGCGAACGTTCTGAGACCGATTATTCGGCGACAATTCCTACTACCAGTGGAGAGTTAAGAGCCTCGGAATTCGAAAAACAACTCTTTGAAAATGCTTCTGGCGTTGCAGAACGGGAAAAAATTGTGAAGCAAATCAAAGCCCGTCACGAACGGGAAAAGAATGATAAAGCAAAAACACAACAAGGCGAGACATCTACTTCTGGAACAAACAAAGCGGCTGCAGGGAATGTATTAGTAGAATGGAATGTGACGAGCAGGAGTCCTCTCAACAATAATGAAGACAATATTCCAGCGCCTGGCTATATGTGCGGTGCGGGTTCATCTGGCAAAGTTGTAATCAACGTGAAAGTGGACAATGGGGGAATGGTGGTTTCTGCAATTTATAGTCCTGAAAGCAGTAGTGGACAAATTAGTCCGTGTATGATTGAACAGGCAAAGAAATATGCGCTCAAATCGCGTTTCAATTATGCCGGATCAGCGCCAAAATCTCAATCGGGCTGGATAGCGTATATCTTTATTTCCCAATAATTCTCCATACTTTTAAGATCTAAGCTCAAAGCGAACTATGAAAATCCTTACTCTTTTTATCCTCCTTTTGCTCACTTCAACTTCCCACGCGCAGCTTATCGAGGGGGCTATTGTAACAGATGGACGAAAAGTACTGAACAGCCCCAAATTTTTAATTGAAGGGATGAAAGACGGTTGGGCAAAATTTGAATTGGCGGTTGACATTAATGGAAACGTTACAGGCGTCACACAAAAAGAAACGAACCTCAAAAGTACTCCTGCAACGATGCTCATGCGTGATCATGTCAAAAAATTCAAATTCGAGGCTGGTACAACTTATCCTGTTCATCATCATGTGATTGTGAAAATTACCATGGTGAAAGGCGCCGTCAAAGAACAGGATTTGGAAATCGAACTATAAAATCACCTAGCTTTCCGGGGCAACGATGCGCATTTTACTACGTCCATGAAATGGTAAGTTGAACTATAACGGTTTACCGTACCTAATTTGTAGTTAAATTTGAGCTTCAAAAGCAGTAAACATGATAAAAAAGTTTCTACTTCTTCTCTCGTTTTTTTTCGCGTTCAAAAGTACCTCACTCGCGCAATGCGCAAATCCAACTGTCTTTGTATCAGAAAATTTCAACACAGGCCCAGTTGTGGGTGCCGTAACGGCGAATATCTATGGAAATGGATCATGGAACAACGCAGCCTATATCCTCAGTGGGGCAGGTCACGGTTGGTTCAATGTGATTGATGGACTATCAAATGTTGATGTCTATAATAGACAAGTAACCGGTTTGTGTGTAGGTGCACCCGTAAACGCGTCAGTTTGGATCCGGCATTCATTCGGAACAACAAATGTGACCATTTCAGCAGTCAATAGTTTAGGGGCGGTACTTCAAACAACAACGCTCAATCTGACCGCTGCATATCAGCAAATTAACTTCAATTTTGTAGCCA
>JBFYPU010000146.1:0-7202 GCA_041303175.1 Crocinitomicaceae bacterium
TTTTAACCGTTGCCGCGCATTGCCATGCGCGGCAACGGATTGCAATCCATCGCCGCATCAAAAAAATCATGTCAATTTGAACCGACTATCAATCTTATCTGTACATTTAACTAAAACCTACTGAGAAATGAGAGCATTTATAGTTGTTTCAGTCCTTTTGGTAGCCGCAGCATGTGGCGAACCTGGTGATTTATCGAAGACGATTACGAAGGAAAAACGCATTGACATTACATTGTCGGAAGCGGATTTGTTTCAAACCACAAAGGTGTTTGCATTTCTCCAAAACGAGGTGAAATTCATTGAAGAAGCTAATAAATTGTACCTAAACGGTGTGGACGCTTTCAAAAATAAAAAGGATTTGGACAGTGCGGCGCATTATTTGCGTCAATCAATTCTCAAAGAACCGTCCGCAAAAGCATACTACGAGCTGGGAAATGTTTACATGGATCGCAAACAATACGACAAAGCGTTGAGTGCGTATGACCTCGCAGAAAACTTGGATTTTCAACCTTTCTCAAAGATTCTTTACAACAAAGCGTGCCTCTATTCTCAACAAAAAAAATTGGACTTATCGGGCCGCTATTTGGAATATGCCTTGCAAGCTGGGTATAATAATTTGGAATACATCGAAGCGGATGCAGATCTAGCGGAGTTGCGGAAAACGCCCAAATATCAGGCTGCCGTAGAAAAAGGCGTTCGTGGTATGTCGAACTCCAAAAACCTATTTTGGTTGCAATTCAAAAAGTTATTCCACAAATATTCTTTTCCACACACGGTTCAACCTCAAATGAAGGATGAGGTAATGGCTGGAATGCAATACATTTCCTATGATTTTGAGAAATACATCTCAGAAATGCGCGATGAGAAATTTTCCCGCGAAACCAGTAAAGGTTTTTACCACTACGCACAGCTATATGAAACGGAAGATTTTGTCGCGATAGTATACATTGTGAAGGAGGAATACATGGGCGATATGGCACCGCTTCTCTACCGATTGGCGACGTTTACGCATGAAGGTAAACTCATCGATAAAAAGCGCATCGCAGGAAAGGAAAACCTAAGCGACAACATCTGGGTGTCAACGTTTAACGCTAACCGAACGATAGACATCAAGGTGATGAAAGCGACCTACGAAAGTGATCCTGAAGAACATGGTTATTACGACAATAAAGTGGTTTCCACGACAAAGATTGGTCAACTCAAATACAAAGTGGACGCCGCTGGTCGAATCATAAAAGTATCAGGAAATGAGGGAGATACGGCTTCCAATTAATCCGATTTCCGTTTCGAGAGCAAGTAGTTCGGATAGCCTCCCCAAATAAGCAGTTGTGCAACCAATAGATTTGGGATCCAACTCAGGTAGGAGAGCAAAATGTACGTTTCTTTCGGTCCCATTTGAACGCCAATCACATCAAACAGATAGGCATAGAAGCGTAATGTCACTGCCGATAAGGTCAAGGCATAGCTTCGAATCGTCCATTTTGCATGGGAAATGTAATCGCCTTTTCGCGCTCTTGCCAATGAGAGAAACGTTGTTACCAGCCAAAAAATCGTCAGAAGCACAAATCCAACTTGAGCCATTCGCCCTGCATTTGCATAAAACGACATCACCAACGCGGAAGGTCCACTAATCAAAAGAACGGTCAGAATATACGTATATCCCAATCCGCGATGAAGTCGGGGTAGTGAATGCATGATGCGACGATTGAACTGAAGCAATCCACTTAGAATCACAATCGGGCTTGTAAAAACGTGAACATAGAAACTGATGCGCCACAAATCAATGTGATAGATCAGCTGTTTGGTCCCGAGAAATTCAACATTCGGTTTGAAATGTATGTAAGGAAGCGAAAGTAATATAAGCAAATAGGAAGCGTAAAGAATCGCAATGACCGCGGCACTGTTAGCAAGCCCGACGAGATAGACTTTCAGCCGATTCATGGATACTCACGGACGTAGATCGAATTCCCTTTGCGGTAGAGTTCCGCGTCGTATTCTCCTTGACGAATTTCGTAGCGCATATCAGGTGATGGAAATACACGGTTCTGCGACCAAGAAATGGTTACAAATTTCCCCTTCATCGACCATGTGCCTAATATTTCTGTCATTTGTTTTTTGCTCCGTGTGGATTCATCTTCCTCATCGTTCGACCAATATCCTCCTGGATAGTATGAGAAAACAACCAATCCATCATTTTTAAAGCTGTAATCTCCTAGGGTATCTGAAGCCTCTTCAAAGAAATAATGCAAATTTTCGAGCGTAATTTTTTCATTACCCTCCCACTTGAAATCCGTTGCTGGTTGAATGCGATTCAATTTGAATTTCTTGGGTGAAATGATTCCACTATTCGACTTCCAAGTGCCCTTCGGTGTTGGATTTTCTCCGATAAACAACAATTCAAACACGCCATCAAATTCGTGATCGCCCGGTTCTGCCATATAAACAGTTACAGAATCACCACTTCGTTTTACTTTTCCACTCAAGTTTCGCTGCAAACCCTTGTGGATGTTGTAGCCAATCGCGTTGGTTCGGCTCACGTAATTCAAGATAATTCGAATCTCGCTCCCGCCAAAATCACCAATGTACATTCCTTTGAGTGTGTCGTAGTCGAAGAGATCTTCTTCTGGTATCTCCGCCTTGATGCCTTTGTATTCAATGGAATCTTTCGCAGCAGGATCAGAACAAGCTGTGAATAAGCCAAAAAAGAAAAGAATGTAGAAGTAGTTGCGCATGTGTTTGTGTGTCAGTTTGAAGCTAAACTACAAAGAATTTTGATTAAATGCGTTGATTGCAGCCTCTAAATAATAGTCGTCGATGGTACGTTTTTTTAGAAAACTTGGATTCAAGAAAACGTCGGGCTGTTTGATCGCTAGAGGAGTATCTGACGGTTGAAGGTGCGAGTAGAAGGTATTCGGATTCACCATCAATTGAAATTTGCTCTTGGGCAAGGTCGCGTATATCGTTCCAGCATTCCCTCGATAAAAACTACCACCAGCAGGACGTCCCACCAATTTTGCCTTGCAAAGTGTTTTGAGGTGACATGCCAGCATCGAAGCGGATGAAAACGTGCCTTCGTCCGTTATTACAACAATTTCGCCATCATAAATTTTATCATCCTCAATAAAATCAGTGCTGATGTTCCCATCATCGAACTTGCCCAACCACTCGCGAATTCGCTGCATACGGCTCATCCATTTATGGCGACGATAATCGGTGTTGCGTTTTTTTAGGTGAATGTTTTCAAAACCACGTTTCGGTTTTTCAACGACATAGCGACCAAGGTCAACATCAGCACCTACGAAATACCGCATAAGTGAATACTGCATCACGCCACCTGTATTTCCCCGTAAATCAATAATTAAGCGCTTGATTTCTTTATCACGCATCTTCTTAAACGAGCGATCGATAAAATCTTCATATAGCCCACCATTGCAGGCAGAGAAGGAGCGAAATCGGAACACGCCGAATTCGGATTCATGGATTTCGAAGGAACCAATTTCTTTTTCCATCTCACTGTATTCTATACTCGCATTCTGCAAACGTGTATTGATGGCGTTGATTGGCGCAAGTCCAACTCCTAAATAGGTTTCAAGCGTATCTTCTCCTTTAACGTATTGAAGATGAATAGAGTCCGATTCAAATGGCGCGCTAATGTGTCGATAAAAATCAAAAAGTTGGGCAATCTGGTGATATTTGAAGTCGATCGCATCCTCGTCAGATGAAATATATGGAGCAATGCCTTCAATGATTTCGGGAATTGTTTTGAAGTCAATAGACAAAATTTCATAGTTGCCCTTGAAACTGCGCACGCGATCGCCGAAGGGTTCGTCCATATTGATGATTGAATAATCGTCGCTTTGAAGTTTACCAACATAGACCTTCTTTCCTTGCATAATGAAATCCAGCGGAAGTGAACGGCCATCGTTAACCCATTCACGAAGAATTGCTTTACTTGGGTGAATTTGCGTATGCCCACAACCCAGTTTCGCAAGGGTTTTGCAATAGGATTTATATTGTTCAATCGACGTTTTTTCTTCCGAGAGCTCAACCTGAAGCAAGGAGAGGTAATGAAGCATTGAATCGGCGGATTGGTGCAAATCCAAGCGACCCTCTTTAGCGAGTAAAACTGATTTGAATACCTTAAAATCGTTTTGTTGATCGGTGATAGAAGGTTTATTCGGAAAGACGAATCCAACCAGAATAAATAGTAAAATGAGTAAACTCCAATTGCGCATAGACAAAGATTCGTGTCTAAAATAACTAGAATATTGCGAATGGTAACACGCGTAAACGGCTTATTTCAATTTGTCCTTGGCTTGACCTGCGTAAAATCCATTACCACTAGCGATCGAACGGTAAATGACCTTAGCTTTTGCAGTATCGCCTGATTTTTCATAGCATTCTGCAATCATCCACTGTGCTTCCTCGTCGAAATTTGAAAAGGCGCCCGACAAGCAATTTTCGAAATGCGGAATGGCTTTGCTGTATTCACCCAAATTGAATAGGCAGATTCCACCATAGAAATTCGCGTTCACATCATCCGGATATGTCTCCATTACGGTTTGAAATCGCGATAGCGCTTTCTTGTAGTTCCCATGTTCAAAGATTCCAACCGACTTTTCAATGTATTCTATATAAGGTACATCAACATCTTTCCAAACTGGATCTTCCTCTTCCGAATATTCATCCTCTTTATTGGCCGGCGTGCCCGTCAAGATCAATTGTTTCGTTTTTACTTGAGGTTTATCGCGGTATTTCCGATAGTCAACCAACTTCATGGAGTGGAGGTAAATTTCTTTGGCCTCCTTATGATTGCGTACAATTTCTGGCGAAGTGGGATTCTCTGGATCGACGCTCGGAAGCGGCTTTACAGGTAAATTGGGTGTTTCTACACGGAATTGAATGATTTCTTGAAATTCCTTGCTGATTTGCTTTGCGGGTACCTGCTCCGCTTTTGGTGCGTGTTTCATGCGCTCAATGGGCGCTGGCAAGGCAACATCGGATGCCTCCAAAACGATTACGGGCTCTTCCTTCAGTGAACTTACCTCTTTTTGTGTTGATTTTTGTGCGACTAAGAGTTTTACAGGTTCTTGGAATACCGTAAAATAAAGTATGGCTATAACAGCTGAACCTACGAGTGCTGTACCACCGATAATTTTATAGAGACTCGGACCTGTTGATGGAGCATATTTCTTGTCAAGCTGACTCATAACCGACGGATCGTAGGACAATTGTTCCCAACCCTCCATCGCATCAGCATCGAAGGAATCACTCATTTCTTTCTGTTCAATCTCGTTTCGAACCAACGGATCCGTGCTTCGACCGTATGTCTCCACATCCTTGCGTTCTAGCCCAGATGACTGAAAGATGCTATATAGCCGACTTAAATTCATTTTGATTTTCTAAAATTAATTTCAAATTTCGCTTGCCATTCTGAATGGCACTTTTTACTTTTTTAATATCCAATTTAAGCAGTGAGGTGATTTCTTGATACGAGCGTTTTTCCAAATAGAATAACTCAATACACAATCGCTGTTCCTCCTTCAACTGATGAATAGCGGCCTCCAAAAGTGTGTATTGAACTTCTTTCACTTCTACCAAATGCAATTCATCCTCAGCTTCTAACTCCTTTGTGATTTCTAGAGTAACCCTTCCTTTTTTTCGCAAGAGCATCAAACACTCATTTTTGGTCACCATATACAGCCAAGACTTAAATCGCTCGATCGTATGATCTTTCAATTTTTCGGGCAAGCGCTCAAAAATGGTCATTGTCATGTCTTCAGCATCGTTAGAATTCTTTAAGTATTTCATACATGTACCCATTACTAGATGCCCATAACGTGTATAGATCTCTCCAATAATTTCATTCGCCCCCCCTTGTTGAAAGCGAATTACGAGATCCTCGTCAGGCAATTGATGATATGTTATACGTTTACGAAAGAGCATTCCTTAACCAGATGTTGCTGCATTGAACTTTCCATAAAAGTATTGAAATTAATTCTCTTTAATCTTATTTGGTGACCCAGTCTCCAGGTCTCATGTAAAAGGCATATCTTTAAACTATGAAGAAAATAGCACTGATCACATCTGGTGGAGACGCCCCTGGAATGAATGCCTGTATTCGTGCAGTTGTGAAAACCTGCCTTGGAAAAGGGATCATTCCAGTTGGTTATATGGATGGATACGACGGCTTGATGCGTGATAACTATAAGGAAATGACATCCGATGACGTGGTTAACATCATTCAACGTGGAGGAACAATTTTGGGGACGGCACGATCCGAAGCATTTCGAACGCCAGAAGGTCGGCAAAAGGCAATAGCCAACCTGATCAAAAATGGGATTGAAGGATTTATTTGCATTGGTGGTGATGGGTCTTTTAAAGGTGCGAGTCTCTTATCCGAAGAAATGAAAATACCTGTAATCGGAATTCCTGGCACAATCGATAATGATATTTTTGGAACAGATCGAACCATTGGTTTTGATAGTGCAATCAATACAGTAGTAGAAGCCGTAGATAAAATTAAAGACACCGCTGGAAGTCATCATCGGGTTTTCTTGGTCGAAGTAATGGGTCGTGATGCTGGGTTTATCGCACTTGAAACTGCGATAGCTTCCGGAGCAGCATCTGTTTTAATCCCAGAAGAACGCTCAAATATTCAGTTACTAGCTGAAGATCTAAAAAGTCAAGGCAAACGAAGAAGTAACCTAATTGTCATAGTTGCTGAAGGTGATGATGCAGGCGGAGCAAAGGAAATCTATGAGAAGCTAGCACCATTAATGGAAAGCTACACCTTAAAATACGTAATCCTGGGTCACATCCAACGTGGAGGAAGTCCATCCGCATTTGATCGAATCCTTGCAACAAGAATGGGGGTCTTTGCCGTGGAAAGCCTTATAAACGGGATCACCAATCAAGTGATATGTGCCAATGGTGAACAACTTCATTTGTCACCTATTTCAGACGTTGTGCAGAATCAATCCGTACCGAACCTTCGGTATTTGGATGTGATCAAAGCTTTAAAAACGGTGTCGTAACGAATATTTACGGTAGTTAACCGACTAGTTTCTAGCTTTCGTCGAGTTTTTCAAAAAAAGAATGTTGAAAAGGGTTGTTTAAATAAAAAAGATGTCTACCTTTGCAGCCCGCATTTAACGTAATGATTGGGATTACCGAAGGGTAATAGAGGGATAGGAAGGAGT
>JBFYPU010000147.1:0-6480 GCA_041303175.1 Crocinitomicaceae bacterium
GGCTTTTACGTATATTTGAAGGTCAAAAAAAGAGTCGAATTCGTTTCCGAAGGAGAAGGGAAAACACAGATGGGATATTTAGAAGAATTAAACGAAAGTCAGTTGGCTGCGGTCCAGCACATCGAAGGTCCAACCATGGTGATCGCCGGCGCTGGATCTGGTAAAACGCGGGTACTAACCTATCGAATCGCCTACATGATGGAACAAGGCGTTGATCCCTTCAATATTTTGGCGCTCACCTTCACCAACAAAGCTGCCAAAGAAATGACTGAGCGCATCGGGAAAATTGTGGGTCCTAGCGAGGCGCGTAACATCACGATGGGAACGTTTCACTCCGTTTTCTCGCGGATTCTGAGAATCAATTCGGATCGTTTAGGCTATCCAAGCAATTTCACAATTTACGATACTCAGGATTCCAAAAGTCTACTAAAAGACATCATTAAACAATTCGATTTAGACGATAAAGCATACAAACCTGCAAATGTTTTAGGACGTATTTCCTCCGCTAAAAACAACTTGATTTCTCCAGAAGCGTACGAACAGAATGCTGAAATCATGCTGGAAGACAAACAGGCAAAACGATCTGAAATGGCACGCATATATAAGGCATACGCGTCGCGTTGCTTCAATGCTGGTGCAATGGATTTTGATGATCTTTTGTTCAAGACGAATGTTCTATTGCGCGATTTTCCAGATGTATTGAGCTACTATCAACAAAAATTTCGCTACGTGCTTGTTGATGAGTATCAAGACACCAATTATGCGCAATACTTGATTGTCAAAAAGCTAGCTGCAGTTTATGAGAACATCTGTGTAGTTGGCGACGATGCGCAAAGTATCTATTCGTTTCGAGGTGCGAACATTCAAAATATCCTCAATTTTAAAACGGATTATCCTGATTTTGCACTCTATAAATTGGAACAAAACTACCGTAGCACCAAAAACATTGTAGAGGCTGCGAATGGCGTCATCGCGAAGAATAAAGATCAAATTCAAAAAACGGTTTGGACTTCGAATGAAAGCGGTGAAAAAATAAATGTGGTGCGCACACTTACCGATAATGAAGAAGGGAAAGTTGTCACACATAAAATTTACGACCGTGCAAAACAAGATGGATTGTCCTATAATGACTTTGCGATTCTCTATCGAACAAATCGCCAATCTCGATCCTTTGAGGAGGCCTTGCGAAAGCTAAATGTTCCGTATAAAATTTATGGAGGACTTTCATTTTATCAACGGAAGGAAATAAAAGATTTGTTAGCGTATTTTCGTTTAGCAGCAAATCACCAAGACGAGGAAGCATTGAAGCGCGTGATCAATTATCCCTTGCGCGGAATTGGCAAAACATCTATCGAAAGTGTCATGATTGCGGCCAATCAATACGGTGTAAGCCCTTGGGAGGTGATTGTGGATTTCAATCGTTATCCGGTTCAAATAAATGCTGGCGCACGCACGCGTATTTCTGAATTCGTGACGATGATTCGAAGCTTTGCTGCTCAATTGGATCGTACAGACGCTGACGTCTTAGCGCAAGAAATTGCTCGATCCTCAGGGATTTTAAAAGAATTGAGCTCCGAAAAAGACAAAGGTCCAGAGGAGGTTGAACGCTACCAAAACATCGAAGAATTGCTCGCAGCGATCAAAGAATTTACCATTTCTCGTGAAGCGGGCGAATCGAAATCACTTTCCGAATTCATGCTGGATGTTGCCTTATTGACGGATGCAGATCAGGAGAAGGGCGAAGAAAAAAACCATGTCACCATGATGACAATTCACTCGAGCAAGGGACTAGAATTTCAGCATGTTCATTTAGTTGGCGTTGAAGAAAATCTCTTTCCATCGCTCCTATCATTGAATTCCCGAACGGATTTAGAAGAGGAACGTCGATTGTTTTATGTTGCTGTCACCCGAGCAAAAGAAACATGCACGCTCTCGTATGCTACTTCTCGTTTTCAATGGGGAAACCTTATCACGTCTGAACCTAGCAGATTTATTGACGAAATTGATCCCCAATACTTGCAGCACGAGAGTCCAGCACGTGCTGGTGGTCGATCTCTCACATCCGGCAGAACAGGTTTTAATGAATCATTCTCTGGTGGATTGAATCGACCTCTTGGATCGCGTTCGCTAAAACCCATTGAATCCATAGAGCAGCGCTCGGAATCTGCAGAAACGCTTGGCCCTCCGAGTCATTTAAAAGTGGGATACAATGTTGAACACGATCGGTTCGGCAAAGGAAAGGTGACGCATCTCGAAGGTTCTGGTGCGGATACAAAAGCAACGATTTTCTTTCCACGACATGGATCTAAAACGGTTCTGTTGCGGTTTGCAAAGTTGAAAGTGATTGAAATCTAGCATTCTATGGAACCTTTGGCGCAATTTTTGCGTCTAAAGGAGTAGAAACTAGATCTTGATGTTATGCGAAAAATTAGTTTACTACTTCCGATTCTTCTATTCGCGCAGTCTTTTCATGCGCAAGAAATCACGTTTACAGATGCACGTTATTCAAATGGATTACTGTATCCTATTGCTACAATCAAAGCAAATCCAGATGCTCAAAAAGCGATGAATGAACAGATTCTGAAAATTGTATCGGTCTACGAGTCACAGGATTATTGCATTGGACAATACGGATTTGTACAACAAACAGGCTATATTCAGCTTCATTTCTATTTCAATTGTATGGATATGGATGAAAGCCAGAACATGTATTATTTATTCGATTTGGGCAATGGACAATTGTGTACAACGAGCGAAATGTTTTTGGATAACCAAAAAGAGAAGCTTCATCGTTATTTGCGTTCACTAGTTTCCGACTTTTATGCAAACAATGGAAAGGAACCTTTGCAAGAAGAAGTATTGAATCAGCTATCCATCGATCAATTTACAGTTCAACTTTCCGAAGAAGGATTAATGATTCGCTCGACAAAATTGGAAAATTGGGGCACACAAGATCTCGTAATCACTTGGTTAGATCTTCGACCCTATTTGAAAACAACGTTTATCTAGAACGGGTAGCCAATTCCAAAGTGGATTTTTGGTCCGAATGGGAGTGGAATATCTAACGAAGGATAAGCCGGTCCATACGCGTTCAGTAGTTCAGTATAGTAGTCATCTCTACTGTTAAAGATCCATTGTGCACCTTGTGGCAAGGTAGGATTTCGCAGGGGAAACCCAAGATCCAAACGGATGATGAAAAAATCAAAATCAATTCGAAGTCCAAAGCCTGTTGCGATGGCAATCTGTTTGTACCAATCACGCGTTAGTTGTCCACCAGGACGATTGATATCGTTGTCTATGGTCCAAATGTTCCCTGCATCCAAAAACACTGCACCTTTAATGGATTCACTGAACGGAAATCGATATTCCGCTGAACCACCGATTCTTACATCTCCAATTTGCGTTGCAGTTCGTGAAGTATCGAGGTAATATTTGTAGATACCTGGCCCCAATCCTCGTGCGCGCCATCCACGGTTATCGTTGGCTCCACCAGCGAAAAAACTATAATCGTAAGGCAATGAATTGGGTGAATTTCCATATGGAATACCCCCTCCTGCATTGAGTTTAAAATGCAACGAATGTTCTTTACTTAAGGGCTGTGAAACAATTAACTCGTTATCCAATCGAACAAACTGAGCATAGGCTACGCCAAATATTTTACGCTGACCATTGTCTAAGGTATCAAGGCTTTTATCAAAGAGCGAGAGTAAATTTCCTGCGGGATCAAAACTTGAAACGAAGAAGACCAACGTTTTGCTTTTCCTGTCGGGCTTGTTCTTCATATTGTATTCGAAGGTGAATTTAAAATCTTGCCAGATGAACTGATCGCTGTATGAATTGAGCAAGAAAAGGTCATTCAAACTGAGAAGCGTACTTTCGAATGCTGGGCTTTTTCGAATGTTCACAAACTTGATAACCGAAGCACCTGGCAATCCAGCTTGGAAGAGCTGTGTTTTACCAACATAGAATTGCCACAGATAATTGAGCTGAAAGACGCCGCGTGTGAAATCGTCCCGTTTTTGCAAGCTATATGCCGTCGAAAGCACCGTTCGTGGTCGTTGGCGTTTCGAAAATGTGGTAATCTTCACAGGGAATAACCCCGGCGCTTCATATTTGACGCTTGGTCCGATTTCGAAGGTATTAAAGCTTCTACCTGCTGTTTGAATAATTTGTCCATCAATGGTTTTATCAAAAACAGGGGGTTGTGATTCAAAACCGCCAGAAACAGAGAAGGTCAACTTACCTCCATTTCTAAATAAGTTGCGATTTGAGTAATTGACGGATGCAGAAACTCCAAGGAATCCATTTGAATTTGTTGCTTTCGGTTCTACACCAAAGGTTTGGCGTTTAACGGGAACGAGGTAATAATGCACATCAAGGTTTCGCGTGCCTGGAATTTCAATAATCTCAGTTTTGATTCCTTGAAACACACCCAATTGGAGGAGACGCGTGTAGGTTCGTTCACCATACTCCTCTTTGTAGTAATTCGTTTTCTCAAGGTAATTCTGCATTTCCAGCAGTTCTGGGTTGAGAAACATTTCCCCGTTAAACACAAAAATGGCTTCACGTTTGGGCTCAAATTCTTCCGATTTTGGTTTCTTGATTTCACGGTAAACAAGGGTGTCGGTGGTTCGAAGGAACTGTCCATCCATAACCGTTAAACCCAGATCGTCCATGTCCTGCTTGAAGTTGCCTTCATACATTGATGTGTCGGAAATGTGGAAATATACATCGCGAATATAGGTTACGCCATGAGGAATTGAAATGAGCGTATCACGGTTGCCGGCTGGTCGAACGGATCGGTTGAGGAAAACGATGTTTAATTTGGCTTTGAGATTTCCGCCGGTTGTGTCTACATCGTAATGAATGTGATTTGGGCTAAATCCATACAATGCCTCGTTGCGCATAAACGTTGCGACAGCGTAGCGGTGATCATCCAATATTTCAACGTCGAATGGCTTTCCAATGAGTGGGTGTTCCTCTTGTTTCTCCAAATATTGATTGTAAACACTTTTAACGGTTCCATTGTTCGTTTCGATCGTGACGCTCTCGATAAAAAAACGACTACCTGTTACAACACTGTAGGAAGCTTTGGCTTTGTGGCGGTTAGAATAGTCCACGCGTCCTGTGACTTGCGAGGAATAATAGCCACGACTCCGCATGTATGCACCCAACTGCTCAATTGTCTTGTTGTAAGGAATGCTATCAAACACAACAGGAGGATTTCCAATTTTATATTTCAGCCATTCACGGAAAAACTTTCGCGGCGTAACCGTGTCCTTCATTGGAATGATCTTCTGCGTATAATATTCTTTGTTCTTTTTTTGCGCACGTTCAACCCGTTCGGCATTTATTCGGGTCTGTTTTTCGCGACGCTCCTTATTTTCATCTCGAAGATCTTGATTCTTCCGTGCGCGCTTCTCAGCAACGTTTGCGGAGTCTACTGCATTGAACATCATTAAATTCCATTTGATGCCTAGACGTTTGAAATTCGGTTTTTGCCGTACAATTTCCTCCAATTCGTATTGATCAACCTCTTCACCTTGAAGGTAGATCTTGTTCTTTTTCAATAGATATTCACCCTGCGGAACATTCTTTGTTTGCCTGCACGCAACAAATCCGAGGAGCAGAATTAAAAGAATAATTGTATGTTTGAATTGTTGTTCCAAATTGAAATTAGGTTTGAACAAAAGTAATAAAAGCATCCGTGGAAAATTTATCTAAAAACAAGATTAAATTGATTCGATCCTTGGGATTGAAAAAGAATCGTGATGCCGAGCGATTGTTTATTGTTGAAAGTGAAAAAATCGTTCAAGAATTGATTGCGAATGCGCCAGAGACGATTGAATTTCTGTGCACAACCAAACCTGTATTTTCATTTGATCGTTGCTATCACACGGATGCGCGTGGCATGAAAGAAATAAGCCAGTTGACAACACCCGGAGAAATCTTGGCTGTTGCGCGTTATTTACCTAGTTCTGCTCTTCAAAGCGATCTTACATTGGTTTTGGATGGGATCCAAGATCCAGGGAATTTGGGTACGATTATCCGCACCGCAGATTGGTTCGGAATTTCACGTATTGTTTGTTCGCACGACACGGTTGATTGTTACAATCCAAAGGTTGTTCAAGCAACGATGGGCTCACTTTTTCGAATGTCCATCGAGTACATGGATTTGAGAACTTATTTGTCAAAAACGGATTTACCGATTTATGGAGCTTTGCTTGACGGTGCTGATATGTACGCCGCTCCACTCGAAAAAAAAGCCGTTTTGGTGATTGGCAACGAAGGAAAAGGTATTTCTGAGGCAATTAAACCGTTGATCACCAAACCTATCTTCATTCCTCGGCATGGTGATGCAGAATCACTGAACGCAGCAATGGCTACTGGGATTATTTTAGCGGAATATCGGAGGGTTAATTGAGATTGGATAAGTAGGTACGTGTTAGGAAACGCGCACCAACGGATATCTGATAACCG
>JBFYPU010000148.1:0-16652 GCA_041303175.1 Crocinitomicaceae bacterium
TAAACTGCAAATCCCCAATTATTTTTTCATTATTTTTCTGATTTGAATGGTTCGGCCACATGACAAAAGAACGACTCTGGATAGTGATCATCGTTGGGAAAACCAAGTTCGATGTCTCTACCGTCGCTCGGCACATAAGCCGTTCCGAAAAGGTAATCCCAGCAACTGAGTGAAATTCCGAAATTCATTCCATGTCTATGTGCTGCTGGCAATTCCTTAGCATGGTGCCAAATGTGCATTTTCGGATTGTTTAAAACGTATTTCAATGGTCCGTAATCCCAGCCAAGGTTTGCGTGGTTGAGGTGACCAATCACAATGGTTGCGGCGTAAACGATGAACGCATTTTCCATTGAAAAACCGAAAATCATGACAAGAGAAATGTACTTCACCGATTGATAGGCAAATGTTTCCAGAAAATGATATCGGAGGTGTGCCGCAAAACCCATTTCTTTTACGGAGTGGTGAATTTTGTGAAATTTCCACAAGAAGGGAATTCGGTGTAAGGCATTGTGTACCAACCACTGCACGAAATCTGCGATAAAGAAAAAGATTACCAATTCTACAGCCCAGTGCATTCCTGAGAGATCAATCAATACATCGCCTTTTTCGTAGCCTAGCGGAGCGAGAAGTGATCCCAAAGCGCTCAATGTGACGTTCGAAAGCGCTCCATAAACCAACAAGCCAAAGAGGTAGAAATTGAAGAACATGTAGAAGAAATCCAGCCAAAAGTCCTTTCTGAATGCACGTTGATTTTTCCGCCAAGGCAACGCAATTTCAAGTCCCCAAATAAATAGAGACGCGAAAATCAATAGGTAGAACATGTTGATTCCATTCTCTGGAAAAGGCGTTGTGATCGTCTTCCAAAGATAGTTCGCCTCGCCGCGGTAACTATTGATGATGATATCGCCGATATTAGTCGACATACGGAATCATTTTTGTCCAAGGTCCGCCGTTGTAGGCATCAACACCTGCCGCTTTCAATTGTGCTTTTGCACTTCCTGATCTCATTCCTGATGCGCATACGCAGATCACGGGCACTTCCAACGATTTGATTTGTTTCATCCGTGATGGAATGCTTCCAAGTGGAATATTCTCTGATCCTGGAATTGCACCTTGAGCGTATTCTTGCGGACTTCTTACGTCGACAATCACTGCACCATCTTTCAACAACTGTGCATAATCTGTTTTTTTGAACCAACCTTTAAACATCTTTCTAATTTTTCCTCAAAGTTACATCACTTGATGTCGGCGGAGTGTAACAGACGTTACAAAAAAACCAACCTTCATCGAAAGTTGGTCTCAAAGCTTAGTCGCTACGAATTATTGCTCAGCTGGATCTAAAGAAGCGCCGGGTACAATTACTGTTTCAACGGTATTTAATGCCTTTTGACGCACTGCGTTTGTTTGATTCGCATTGATTGCGTCAGGGTTAACTTGACTTGCTTGTTGCGCAGTAGGTTTTGGATACATGGCATCTGAGTCAGGCAAACCGTACAATTCTGGTGAAATGTATTTTCCTAGTCGCTCACCCGTTTTGATCACGACATCCATTCCCTCTTCTGGGTTTTGTTGGAGATATAGATCGTTTCGATCCGCGTAAACTGTCCACGATACTTTTGTGTTCGGTGCACCTGCAACTTCAAACGTATTGCCGTTCACTTCAGACAAGACATAAGGCGGTTGTGGACTTCCAATTCCCGTCAGTTGGTAGCTCACATTTGTATTGATCATGTCGAAATAAACAGGAAGTTGAACCGTTGCTTGTCCCGACGCATCGAGCTGCACAACACCACGATAGAGGTTCAACACTTCATTTGATTCAACTGAAAAATGCTTCAACATTTTATTCGCTGGATCCATTGGGTGATCAATCACGAAGGTTTTCACACCTGTAGCAGCCAAATTCCCTTGAGCATAGACACCATACCAGTTTCCTTGACCAAATACGCCAATTCCCCAACCAGCGGCTGGAGCACTGTATCCCGAAACACCAATGTGATCCGCAACATCCGTTCCTGTATAGGCAAAATTCCCCACGCGCACGGTTCCAGTGATCACGTTGTTTTGATTTTGAGCAAGCACCGCCGAACCTTGTCCATTGTTGAGTGCAAATAAAGCTGCATCCGTATTTGCTGCATTCGAGATCGCGAATTCGCCATTTCTGCCCGAAAGTCCAGAATGTGTGATCAATAAACCATGTCCGCGCCCAGATTGTGCACCCAATAGAACTGCTCCATTCACAAACGGTCCTGTTGGCGTGGCGGTTCGAACAATTCCATAATAGCCAAAAACATCGCCTCCAGCCGTGGGCGTGGTGGTATTGTTTACTGCGATAACAGAGGATCCGACACCATTAAAGGTGATCAAATCGTTGTAGGTTCCTGTTCCACCTGCGTTCATCACGTTGATTGTTCCAATGCTATTCGCATTTAAAACATTGAAAACGCCATATCCTGCCGCGACTTGATTGTAAACCCCATCACCTGTTCCATTTTGGAAAATAGTGATCCCATCACCTGACCCTGCATGGGAAATGTATTTTCCCGCTGATGCAGATGCAGCGTTAGACATGAGCGTATACGATCCAACTCCTAATCCGAGTTGTTCAATGTATTGACCCGTGGTTGTTGCAACTGTTGCGCCTGTCATTGAAATGAGCAATCCATGTGCATTCGCGCCATTTCCTTGTTGAAAAAACCGTCCAGCCGAAATATTGTTAGTGCCCAATAAATTTTGAACGTGCAAACCATAACCTGTCCCACTGTTTTTAATCCAACCCGCAGAACTCGCGTTCGTAGTAATACCATGCGTTACTTCCAAAGTATTTCCTGTGGTTGTGGTTTGAACGATGTCCAATTTACTATTCGGAGCAGGTTCAGCAATTCCAACATTTTGTGCAAAGCTCACTTCAGTAAGGAGGCACACAATGACAAGTAATCCGATACTGTTTTTCATCTTATTCACGTTTAACTATTCTTTTATTAATTTCTTACGAGCCGTTTCACCCGTCATTACGTCATTGACTTCAATTATGTAAACTCCAGACGACCAATCTGCCGAACGAATGGGGAACACATTATTTCCGCTTGTTGCGAACCATTCATTTGCATCAATTATTTGTCCTGTACTGTTCAAGACCTTCATAGTAAGTTCACTATTTTTCTCAAGCGAAATTTCTAAGGATACATCACCATTTGTGGGATTCGGATACAGCAAGATACTTTCGGTAAACGCGCTACTGTTTTTCAACATTCCAGAGACAATGGGGGAAGTTTCTGCGTACAAATCAACGTCGATGGATTCATACCTGTAATAGTACATCACATTTCTACCCACGTTGTAGTCGTTGAACGTATACGTAAGTTCTTCCTGTGAATTTCCGACAGCGTTCAATTCTGCAATTGTTTCAAAGTCGACACCGTTTTCACTGCGTTGCAATTTGTAGTAATCGAGATTGTATTCCGAACCAACCTTCCAACCAATTTCGATGTGATCCGTTTGAGCATTGGCCCAAATGTTGAGTAACTCAGCTGGGAGTAAAATATTGGAAGCCGCAACTCCGAACTGTCCCAATCCAGTAAATCCTGCACGATCCAAACCAACTGGGCTTGGTCCACAATCATCAACTGTACCAGAAAGGGCATTGTCTCGGGTTACCACCCAGATGCTTTTCGCGGGAAAATTGTCATCCTGCGGCCAAACACGTGTTTCTTGTGAACCTGTACCTGTGCCAGAAATGTCACTCATCACCCATTGTCCGTGATCAACTCCACCAAAATAATCAATAATGTAACCGCTACATTCCACAGAAAGCGGGAAGGAATTGTCCAATCCTGTTTGAAAATAGCCACTCACAACGTCGTAGGTGTTTGCCCCAAAAGTCATGTGCATGTACTGTATTCCTCGCTGAAGTCCAGCCCCCGCTGGCTGAAGTCCAAGCACAAAACCATAGGTTCCACCTGCTGGAGAAATCGCTCGGCGGAAATTTCCTTGGATGTAGCCGTTGTCTAAAGCTGACGAGTTTCCATTAACCGTTACGGTATTATCAATCAAATTTCCTAACCCAGCCGCAGCATTCATTAGACCAAACGTTGCCGAATAACCACTTCCATTGGCGGGAATTGAGAGTGGATTGTGTGTGATGATTCGATTGACTACGGGCGAACTTGGTCCATTGAAATCCACCGAACCACGAACATCAGCAATATTTCCTGCGCCATTCAACCAGATATAGCCTTGGTCATTCCCCAGTTGAAGATTGTAGAACGATCCGTCGTTTACACCCAAATTAGCCTGTCCACCACGAACGGCATAACTTCCCGAAATGTATTGCGTGAGTCCAATGTTGACATCGTTGTTGATGAATCGGGTTGTACCAGTGCCGCGCTGTTGAAACAAATTATCCGAAAGCGCATCCCCTTGAATTTCTAGATACCCAGAATGTGAGAGTAATCCAGTGGCTTGATAATTGTGTAAATCGCCCATCACATAGACTTCTGCACCCGCTTGGATGTATACAGCAGCACCATTGTTGTAAAATTCGTTGTTGTTTTGAGCGACAGTCGCACAAGCAATCAAGCAACAAAAAGCGAAATAAAGTTGTTTCATAATCGAACGCCCAAAATAATAGTTATTATATGGAAGGCCAGAAAGTTACGGAAGTATGGTGACTTTACAAAAAAAAATAGAAAATTTACCCTTTTACCGCTTTTAGGTAAATTCTATACGCCAGAAGTGCAGGAAATCCAAAAATAAAAAGCACAGCCATCACCCACCCTTTAGTGGTCAATCGAAAATCTTGTACAAATTGCATATCACCTTCCTCAAACCCCAACCCGATGAAATACGAAAGGCTGAGCGGTGCGTCGACGGTGTATTCCCGAATACCCTCCTTATAGTCGATTTCCCCATCAAAAATATTGATCGGCAGGGTGAAAAAGAGAATTGCCAACACAACTGCTGTTATGGTGAAAATTGCAAGTGCGCGCGATTTATGTGCTGTCATGGGTGTCCATTAAATTGTTGGACGCAAAGTTACTCATTTAAGCCGTTTTGACACCCCGAAGGAGCTACGAAGTAAAAGTTTGAATAATCACACTCAGCTTCGTATTTTTACGCCTGATGGACAATCGGCTAGCCTATTTTTGCAGTTCAACGAGTTGGGGTGGACTTGAGATGAATCACCTGCGCAATGCGGTCTGGATGCGCGAGCGTGGTCATGATGTGATCGTTTTGGGAATTGCATCTTCTCCATTTCATGCCCAAGCGCTTGAATTTGGTTTGTCGTTTCATCCTATTCTCCGACATCGCCGCTGGTACGATTTCGATGCGGTTCGTCGCTTAAAAAAAATCATTGATCACGAAAAAATTACACACTTTATCGTGCGAATGGCGGGCGATCAAAGTATTGCTGCGGGCATCAAGTTCAAATGCAAAGATCAACTTCATGTTTCCTATTTTATGGAAATGCAATTGGGAATTCGGAAAACGAGCGTGTTACATACCCTTCGCTACCGCAACATTGATGTCTGGTCGTGTCCCTTGGATTGGCTGAAAAAGCAGGTCGAGCAGCAAACGAGGTTTAAAAACCGCCTACTTGTCATTCCATCTGGGGTCGATTTGAGTCGCTTCGCAAATACGCCTTCGCGCACAGAAGCACGGAAAAAATTAAACATCAGTGGAGATGTCATGGTTTTTGGAATGGTTGGAAGGTTTGATCCAAAAAAGGGCCAATTATTGCTCATCAAAGCCATGAATCTCTGTGAAAACACCGATTTTCATGTTCTGTTTATGGGTGAAACAACCCACAACGAAGGATCCGATTATCTCAATGAAGTAAGGACATTCATAGCCGAAAATAAGCTTGAGAATCGCATTGAATTTCGACCGTATAGTGCGGAAATTGTGGATTTTTACAAAAGCATCGATTGGATGGTCATGACCAGTGACTCCGAAACGGTTGGTATGGTCACCATTGAAGCACTCGCATGTGGAACACCCGTGTTGGGCAGCAATGCTGGAGGGACACCTGAAATCATGCAAGAAGGAACCGGTGGCTTGCTCTTTGAGACGAAAAATGCCAGTGATCTAGCAGAAAAAATTGATCGCATTTGCGCGACGAATTTGACCTTTGATGAAGCTATTTTGAAAAAACTCGCCGAACGTTTTGATCACCAAAAGGTATGCAGAGCAGTGGAAGAAGCTTTGTCCTTGCATTCAACACACGTTATCAGATAAATTCTCGTTAACTTAGATGAACGAATGAACTTATATTCCAACAAACAAAAATGGAAAATCGCCCTGTTGATTTTCGCACTGCTTCTGGTAGGAGTTTCGTTATTTGTGTCAAATTCAATCGTTTCGAAGGTGGCACAAGGCGAAAAAGCAAAGGCCAAACAATGGGCTGGAACCATCAATAAACGGATCGAATTGGTGCAATTGACCAACAACACCTTCTCTGAACTCCGTGAAAAAGAACGCGAAAAAATGCAATTGTGGATCGACGCAACCAAAGAAGTTTCCACGGCAACAAGTCTCGACGGATCACAAAGTTATGATTTTCCCCTGCGGATCATTGGTCAAAACAAAGACATTCCCGTCATTGTGCTCGACGATACGCGCACTGTTTCAGGTTCTCGAAATCTAAGTTTCGACACTTCAAATCTTCGCCCCAGCTATCCATCCGTATCACCAAGTGAATTGGTAAGAATCTTTGAAGATTCGTTGGTCCGACTTGCCGATGAATGGGAAAAAGAAAATCCTCCCTTCACGATAGAAATTTATGAGGGGCTGTTTATGACGTATGCGTATACGGACACAAAGGAATTGGTGCGCTTGGAAAAAGAACGCGATTCGCTCATCAAAGCATTCAACAGTGATTTGATCGACAACAAAGGCTTAGTGCCTGTGTTGCTCGTCGATTCCAAAACAGGTTCCGTGATAGGGACCAACGTGGAGAATTATGACGGAGAATCCGTTGAAAGCTATTTGGCGAATTTAAAGTCGCAAAATACACCCATCACGATTGACTTCAACAATGGAGAGAAAAATTTACTGTATTACGGCAACAGTCCTGAGTTGAAGCAACTTCAGTATTTTCCCTACATTCAATTCACGGTCATCGGTTTGTTTGTCTTGATTGGTTACATCATTTTCAGCACCTTCCGCAAGGCGGAGCAAAACCAAGTTTGGGCGGGTATGGCAAAGGAAACTGCGCACCAATTGGGAACACCACTTTCATCGCTTATGGCATGGATTCAATTGCTCGAAGCGCAAGGAGCAGATGAAATGGCCACCACAGAAATGCAAAAGGACATTGTGCGCTTGGAAAAGGTGACCGATCGCTTTTCGAAAATTGGATCTGGCGCGCGCTTAGATAGCACGGACGTGAGCGAAACCGTGAGCAACATCACCACTTATTTGCGACCGCGAATTTCTGATAAGGTAGAATTTACGGTTGATCTTCCTGAAGATCCCGTTTCAGCAAAACACAACGCATCTCTCATCGAATGGGTGATAGAAAACATCTGCAAAAATGCTGTCGACGCAATGGAAGCCGAAGGAAAATTGAATGTGAGCGTGAAAGGTTCGCCTGAATGGGTGCACATCGACATTAAAGACACGGGCAAAGGAATTCCATCCAATCAATTCAAAACCATTTTTGCACCCGGATTCTCAACCAAAAAACGCGGCTGGGGATTGGGACTATCACTTGTTCGACGCATCGTAAAGGAATACCACAAAGGAAAAGTGTTTGTACTTGAATCGCAATTGGGGATTGGAACAACGTTTCGCATTTCCATTCCAGCGGATAAATAAACGTGCTAAACACGGCGATCGAGTTTGTCGTTCTCGTAACAGCTATTTTAGTGGATCGATTCGACTGTTTGTACTCCTGTTCATTTGAAATGTGTATTTTCCGAACATGGAAACACCTGAATTAGCCCCCAAACAGATATCATTATTTCTCGCCTTTCTGCCTCTTATGATCATGGCGGCGCTCATTGGAACGCTCAACCTATGGATGGGAATCGACTTAAAATTTGTATTGTTACTCTCGGCTCTCGCGGCTGGAATAACAGCTGTTTACGCTGGGATTTCGGTCAAAACACTCTTAGATGATTTCGCAGAACACATCAAAAAAGCCTTTCCGGCCATTCTCATTTTGATCGCGATCGGAGGATTGGTTGGCTCATGGATGTACAGCGGAACCGTTCCATATTTGATCTATTATGGCTTGCAAATCATCCATCCGAATTTTTTATTGGTCATCGCATTTGTGGTCTCAGCGATCATTTCCACCTTCACGGGAACGAGTTGGGGAACGGCAGCAACCGCGGGCGTGGCATTTATGGGCATTGGGGCGAGTTTTGGCATTCCCTTGGAAATGGTGGCAGGTGCTGCCTTATCTGGCGCCGTTTTTGGCGATAAAATCTCACCTGTTTCAGACACAACAAACATCGCTGCACTTGCCACAGGCATTAGCGTCTACGATCACATCAAAGGAATGATTCCGAATGTTGTTATCGCTGGAATACTTGCCGTCATTGCGTTCACCGTTTTGGGTTTCTATCAAACACCTAGCGCGACGAACTCTACGGCAACCTCTGAAATTCTCACCCAACTGGATTCCATTTATACCTTCAATCTGGCAATGCTCTTGCCCCCAGCCGTTGTCTTTATTGGTGGTTTCAAAGGTTACAATCCCGTACTTTTGATGGTCTCCTCCTCCCTCTTGGCCGTTGTGATAGGCATGTTGACTAACGGTTTTTCCCTTCAAGACGGAGCACAATCCATGATTGCTGGATTTCAAACGACAATGCTACCAAGTGAAATTGTCCTGTCCGAAACCTTGAATAACTTCCTGAATCGAGGAGGATTTGAAGGCATGATGACGGGCGCTGTGCTCTTTTGTATTTTAGCGATAGCCTTTGGATCATTTTTGACTTCATTTGGATCATTGCAGCGCATCATGGACTTACTGCTGAATGGAGTCCGCACCAAATTCGGATTGATTAGCACCGCATTTGGCACGGGTGCAATCCTCAATGGTGTTTCTGGAAACGGGATGTTCTCTATGCTCACCGTGGGGCAAATTTTCACTCCTGCATTTGAAAAACGGAAAATTCCCATTCCCGTGCTTTCCCGCTCAATGGAAAATTCCATGACCTTGCTTGAATCGTTGATTCCAACGCACGTCTCCGCGATTTACATGGCAGCCACACTTGGAATTGGCACAATGGCATACGCGCCTTATGCCTTTTTCAACATTCTGGGAATTGTGCTGTTCTTCGTGTTGGTTGGACGCGAATTGCGGAAAGGGAGGTATTAAAGATTCTGCAAATCCTGTTGCCGCATCACAATAAACGCTTTGAGCACCCGTTCGCCCACATCAGGAACGTCGACATGAATGAGATAAACACCCGACGCAATTGGAATTCCTGCGTGGTTGATCAATAACCAATCTTGATACGTATCCGGACTGTCCTTCTTGAAGGTTTTGACCAATTTTCCTTGCATGTTGTAGATCTTGATCGTGCATCGCTCTGGCAAGTTCGTGATCTTGATCCGTGAATCCAATCGGTTCCGTTCGTATTCAGAATACGCATTGTACGGATTTGGCACAACGTTGATGATCTTCAAGGCTTCAGCCAATTGATCAATACTTCCCGTTTCAGTTGCAATGTCATCCATGTTCCAACCATACATGGGTCGACCGCCATTTTTACCTGTCGCAACGTAATTTTTGTACTCTTTGTTCACGCGAAGTTCAATCGACACATCGGTTGGGAAGCCGTCTTTGATATCATAACCCGTGCTTGCCATTGGATATGAAACCCAAGAAATCCCGGCATAGACATATCTCTTGGCAGCAGTATTATTTGCTTCGATCAATTGGAATTGATTGTACAATTCATTTCCAGCATTCACGTTTGCCACAGAAGGAATATAGGCCGGGAAATCCGCCGCTCCGAGCAAATCGCCGTGAATGCTTGCTTGTTTGTAGCTCCATACATAAATTGGGTGCATGCCCCCCATCAACGGAGTCCCTACTCCATCTACCAATCTATCGGTAGGATTCCATTTCATGTCGGCACCATTTTCATTGCCGAGAAAGGAATTTTCGCCAAACGCAATGTACAAACGCACGCCCGATTCTACGTCTATTGCATAGCCAGGGAACCACGACATTCCTGTTCCCGTACCGTCAGGATTTCCATATTTGTCTACACTGTTGCTCTTGCGTAATTGTCCTGCTTCGGCTCCTCCAACATTTAGCGCCTCATCCCGACCCAATTCGATGACAGGACAGCGCGTCCATTTCGAGCGATCACTTGTCAAAACGATGTCAACACCGGGTAAATAACTTAGCGAAGATGCATTTTTGGCAGAGATTAGAATAGACGCGGAATTGTAATACGCCATTGGCATGTAATCCGCTTCATAGCCAACCAATTTATGCGGTGCAATGGTTCCACTTAAAAGTCCTTCGAAAATTTGATCGTCATCGCCTCCCACTCGATCTTTGTACGCGCAGGGATTAAAATAAGGATCGACGTTCGGCAGGCAATCGTAGGGCTGCTGGTTCGGATCTGTCCCTGGTGAATAATCACCTGAACGAATCCAATTGGTCGGGAAAAACGCATCGTTGTCCTGAACACCCGTTAACCAGCGTTTTGAGCTGTCCGCAAACGTGATGTCGGCTCGGATTAAATCCGTTGAGAAGCGATCGACCACACTTCCAAGACTTGTTGGGAAATACCGTTTTTGTTCAATTTGCACGGAAATCCCCCATTGTGGGATCAATTGTTCGTTGTTGAACGCAATGGTTCGCTGTGATGAAACGGAATCGATGAGTGCACCGCCCTCCTGGTCGTAGCGGAGAATCACCCATGAGGCTGTATCGGCATCATTGAAGGAAACAGAGTTGTAATTTCTGAATTTGCATTCGAAATAACCATCCGCCACGTTCAATGGGTCAATCACTTTGACATTCAACGGTCCTCTGCCATAATTGTAGGAAGGCGTGTCCATTTTACCCGTTGCCACAATTTCATCTTTGGATGCTTGCGTGAGCGCTAAATCGTTGTTTCCATTTCCGTAACCGTCCAAGCGCGTAATAATCGGACTTGAGCCATAAGCAATGTTTTGAGCCGTTCCATCCGCTTCTGGCGCAGGGTTGTGCGGAATCACTTCCAATATTTTCACTTCACCAAATGCGGCTTTTCTACTGGCAATGTACTTTTTCTGCTGACCGTCCAAGGCAAGTGGATCGGTTGGATCATACTCCTTGAAATTGTTGTAAGCATAGGCAATTGCCACGAAGTAGTAGCGTTTAAAGTTGACCAAGCGTGTATCACCTTGTGCAAACAGATCGTTTGTCACTCTGAATGAATGACGAATTCCTTTGTCTTCTCCATCAACACGTTCAACGGGAATACTGGCATTCAGATCTTGGTCAAACTCAAAGTTCACGATTCGCCCAACACCATCTTTCACGTCGCATTGTGCTGCCAATCGCGCCTTTGTTGGGTCTTCAAGATCAGAAAGCGATACACTTGCGCTCTCGAGTTGATAAATTTGGTAGCCTTGAAAACGGTAATTGAGATCCGCTGCTGGATCAGACGCCACAATAAATGGATCAAATTCAACATATTCTTCATTGAAGTTATTCGAGTTAGGCGAATTGCTCAGCATCAAAATCACTTCATTTTCCAATTCCTGTGCTACCATGTCAGGCGCATGAGGTGCATCAAGTACACGGAAGCAATTTTCAAAGAGTTTTTGTGCCTTATCGTCTGCTTTACGAAGGATTTCAACGGATGCAAATGGATCCCCTGCGAGTGCACGAGCCCACACAACTCCAACCGTAATGTTGTTCACCGCACCCGGTTTGAGAATAAATGGTCCTGCGGATTGTACAAATCGTCTGTCGTAAGGCGTGTTACCCGCACTTTGTTCCGTCCAAGGTTCTTGTGGCTGCCCATCGGTTCCCCATCCAAGCGGATCGGTATCGCCCGGAAACATGAAATCGCATGGCATCGCTGGATTGGCTTCTGGATCAGAAATGTGGCCTGATCCTCCATAGTAAAAGGGCGTATTGTCTTTCCAGAACCCTCGGAGGTAATTGTAATAATCCGAAGCGTTGATGGGATCCGTTTGGTTAATGTTTCCTTGTCCGACATTGCTGTAATACAGGAAGCGGCGCATTCCAAAACGTTCGTTGTCGATTACGCCATCCCCGTAGCCAATTCCGTTGAGTGCCTCGTTCTCACCAATTCCGAAGGCGTTGTCCATTCCATCATTGTCCTGAAACGGGCCTTCAAAAAAATCGACCCCAACTGCTGGTGGAGTTGTGCCGTAACCTTTCCAACCTCCGTTGTCGCCATCCAAGTTGTCGCCGTTGTAATAATATGCCAAACCGCGGTTGACATCGCATCCGACATAATCGTCCGTCGGGTCGCCGAGCGCACCATCCGTGAAATAACCAAAGTAGGTGTCATATAACGTTTGTGTTCCTCGGTTGATCAACTCATAATTATAAAACGTCATGTTGTTGATTTCATCGTTGGACGCAAAGGCAAATGCTTGGGCGCGAATTTCCATTCCAATCGGGTCGGCACCTGTTTCGGTGTGAATATTTCCCTTATCGTTCATCACCCACCAATAATTCAAATCGCCGTACAAAGAAACCCGTCGATCTGTTCCACACGCTTTTGTTTTATTGATGTCGTGCCAAGGGTAATCACCATCTTCCCAACTATAGGTTCCGTCATCGTTTCTGTCGAAAAACGGAGCGAGATAATAATCCTGTCCAAGTGATTGATCGCCATGTGCTGGCCAATCTTTGATGATTTGAGGGATTTCGTAATTCGGGTAATTCTCTGATTGTGTATTGGTTCCGTTTGCTGCATCGTATTCGCCAGCCGCGAACCAAGAATCAAACTCTCGGATTTCATCTTGTTTGGTCACAAAGTGCTGATCGTATTTCGCACAGTTCTCATAAAACGTCTCTGCCGCCCCAATGGATAGCGGTCCTGTCCAGTAATCTTGTCCATCGCGGTAACGAAGTGCAGCCAATTTCAACTGGTTGTTCACATCTGTACCGCCTAGCCAAAGGGCTGCCGTGAAGAGCGCCATGATCCCCGAATTTTTAGGCACTTCATATTGAGAGAGGTTTTGACCGGGAATTTGCCACATATTACCCGCGGTATGCACAAGCGAACGCACGTTGTTCAATTCCAAATAGGTAGACGTGGTTGGAGGTGTACAACCTGCTGCCTTTTCAATTCCAACATTCGGCAACGCCTTTCCTGCATACGGTTGAGCATTGGCGATGGAAGAAATAACTAGAAACGTGAGTACGATAAGTGTTTTCATAATGCAGCTTTGAAAGACCAAAATAAGGATTTATTGAGCGCTAAGCGTCACGGAAATGCCCAAAAATGAATGAATTATACAAATCCAAAAATTATCTTTTCTCAAGTCGCTCAACAAATGTTACCAATAAGGTTGTAATATCAGCATATTCCTCAAAACTAAGGGCTTCAAAGGTATCGAACACATCGTGGTAATTTTTGTTGGGTCCCATCGTATAAATAAAGAACGCGGGTACGCCTTTTTCGGTGAACCAATAGTGATCGGAATTGGCAGCTGGTCCGCGTGATTTAATTTTCGCCAAAAGCTGCTTTTCGTCGTTGATTGCGGTGAGCAGTTGAAATTCTTTTTCAAAGAGTGTTGCATTGACCGCCGTAACGCCTTCTTCTCCCGATCCCATAATATCTAAATTGATAAGAAATCGAATTTTTTCGAGGGGGAAAATTGGGTTTTCCGTGAAGTAGTAAGAGCCTTCAAGTCCAGCTTCTTCGCCTGCAAACGCAATAAACATGACATTGTAATCACTCGGATGCGACTTGAAATAATTCGCCATGGAGATCAACATTGCCGTTCCAGATGCGTTGTCGTTTCCTCCTGGAAAATAGGTGTCATTTCCCATCCGACCCAAGTGATCATAATGCGCGGTAAACACGATGGTTTCCGAACATTTCTTCTTCGCAGGAAGGTAGGCTACTACATTATTTGTAGTGTAGGTGGATAAAAACTCTGCGTCGATATCTATCGTGAAGAGCGCGCCCTGATCCACGACCGAATCTTGAATAAAAATATATGGGTGAGCGAATTGCTCGCGTCCAACCGACCATGTAAATTTTTGATTGGTCACTTCAATCACAGGACACAAAGCAATCAATCCCTGACCCAAGCCACGCAATTGTTTAAGCGTATCGCCCTTTGCCTTTCCAAAATCCAATAAAATGGCATTGCCCGATTCTCCTTCTTGAAAACGTTCAATCGCATTGGAAAGCGCGTTTTCATTCAACGCAACTTCTATAGAAATTCGGAAAGGAACAAGAATTGTTTGACCGCCAGCCGACGATGGATCGACCATAAAATGTGATCCTGGTTGAAGATCTTTTCCATTTTGTACAACGCTCATTTTGCCTGGAAATCGGTTAATTCCCTCCATTTCGAAGGGTTGCAGCATGGGCGTTTTTTTGTAGGCACGCACTCCGATTTTCTCAAATTCGTCTACTAAAAATTCTGCAGCGATGGAGTCACCTTTTGCATAATATCCACGACCATGAAATTCGGGTGAACAAAGCGTTTTAGTGATTCGTCGGACTTCATCAATTTGCGCATTCGACTGAAATACAAGAATGAACAAAGCGATAAAAAGAATGCTTTTAAGCATAGCGACGTTTGATAATAGCTAAAAACTCCAACACAACTCCCTCTTCTGGATTCCACGAATTTGCAAATGCCAACTCTTCTACTTTATAGCTTGCCTCGTCCAAATTTTGTTGGCTATCCAAGATTTTGATCGCTTCAGAAAACGCGTCACCCGAACCGTCAAACAATTGATTGATATACAACAAGCGTTCATTGAGTCCGAACACACCCTGTAAAGTGTCAATTTTGCGTCCAGCAAGTTGAGCACTGATGGAATTGTCAGCAATGTCCAAACGAGCTAAAAACGATGATCCTTTTTCTTTCACCACCACAGTCGGTTCGTCTGACGACAACTCTGGCTCAGACTGCGGAGAACGTTGATATTCAACCACTTCAGGCTCCACAGATTTCTCCGGGATTTCAACGATTGGTGTAACTGGAATTTCCGCTTCCACGGCCGTTGGTGTTTGGATTTGCGGCTGCTCCTCCTCTACATCATCCGATCCGTCGAACAAGGAAAAATCGAGCACAGGAGCCTCAGGGATTTCAGCTACTATTTCAGGAACTTTTTCAACGATTTCCAATTTTTCACCTGCGGTGCTCGCTTCGCTGGTCTCCGCAATTGGTACAATCACATCCGCTTTTGGCTCAGATTTTACCACCTTTCCTTCAAATGCCTTGTATTTCAAAATAACACTTCGCTCGTAGAGATCGCGCGTCAAGGATTCCAATTCCGCCAATTCATTGATTGTGAGTAATCCATTTTCCATCTTGTCGACCAATTTCTCGATGGCTTTCAATTTTTCACGATAATTTTTCAATCCCTCCATGATTTTTCAACATTAATAAGAAGTTGCTAACGAAGACTATGTACTGTCCCACAATTTAGCCAATTTGTGCCCTCCAAAGTTAACGCAAAGGATTGCATTTTTCCAGAAAAAATCATTGAGTTCTCTTCGGTGTATTGTTGAAAAACCCAAATAGCGCAAAAAGGTATGTTTTTAGAGCATTTTCCAGAAGAAGGAAGATCCCATGGTTGGGTTGAAGTAGTGTGTGGCTCGATGTTTTCGGGGAAAACGGAAGAATTGATCCGTCGCCTGCGCCGTGCAGAGTTTGCCAATCAGAAATTGCTGCTCGTAAAACCAAAAATCGACGATCGTTACCACAAAAAAGACGTAGTGAGTCACAGTGGAAATAGTTTCGAAGCGATTAGCGTTGAAAATTCATCGGAGATTCTCACACTTTGGAAAAAAGAACGGGTTGTTGCCATCGATGAAGCACAGTTTTTTGACGCCGGCGTTGTGGATGTTTGCAATCAGCTTGCTGCGAATGGTGTACGCGTGATTATCGCTGGTCTAGACATGGATTTCAAAGGCGTTCCTTTTGGTCCAATGCCTGATTTGCTGTCCATCGCCGAATACGTTACCAAGGTTCATGCGATTTGCGTATCTTGCGGAAACTTAGCACAATTTTCTCATCGAACAGTTGAGGACAAAGCGCAAGTACTCGTTGGAGCAGTAGACGAATACAAGCCACTTTGTCGATCTTGCTACAATAAAATCGCGCATTGAAGCTGAACTACGCATACCATCGGATTGCCTCACTCTTCTCCCAAGACGCTGATTCGGAGGTGACGATCAAGCATGTGAGCTACGATACTCGGAAAATTATCGCTGGGGAATCATCCTTGTTTTTTGCCCTTGAAGGATCGTTTCGCGATGGACATGATTTCATCGAAGCCGCCTACGAAAAAGGGGTTCGACACTTCGTTGTATCCCAAAAAGGTGCGACAAGTCGATTCCAAGATGCACATGAAATTGTGGTTACAGACACCTTTGAGGCACTTCAGCAATTCGCTACCTTCCACAGAAGTCGTTTCAGCTATCCAGTAATTGCGATAACGGGAAGCTATGGAAAGACGACGG
>JBFYPU010000149.1:0-13528 GCA_041303175.1 Crocinitomicaceae bacterium
CAAGTGACAACGCAACGCAATTTTTCGTCAGCGGAACTCGACGAAACGGTTGTGGCATACAAAGATGCATTAAAGCGCGTGGGTACGTCGGCAAGCTCTCTCTCCTTGATTTTGGAAATGACGCACATCCAAGCATTTTACGCCAGCCAAGCCAGCGAAGCGATCACAACATTGACCGCTGCATTGGACATTCCAGGACTTTCAACACTACAAAAAGCAGAGGTAAAAATGCAATTGGCGGACATTCACGTCTTGGATGGTGACATTTGGGAAGCCGCGTTGCTCTACGGTCAGGTAGATACAGATTATAAATTTGAGAGCATTGGTCACGAAGCAAAATTCAAAAATGCTCGCATCTTCTATTACGATGGCGAATTCGACTATGCGCAATCTCAACTTGACGTGTTGAAACAAGCGACCACGAAACTCATTGCAAACGACGCGTTGAATCTTTCGTTGATGATTACCGACAATTATGGATTGGACAGCAACTACATTGCTATGAATTGGTTTGCACAAGCCGATTTGTTGATCGAACAACATCAGTATGACCGTGCGTTTCTGTACTTCGATAGCATCACAAAAACCTATCCTGCGCACAGTTTGGGCGACGAAATTCTCATGAAAAAAGCCCGCGCGTATCAATTGCGTGGTGAATGGAACAATGCAGTTGATGCCTTGGAAGAACTCTTAAAATACTACCCAACTGATATTTTGGCTGATGACGCGCTTTATCAATTGGGCGAAATTTCTGAAACCAACCTACTCGATCCCGAAAAAGCGAAGGAGTATTACAAACGCATTTTATTCGATTACAAAGGAAGTCTATACACTTCGGAAGCACGAAAACGTTTTCAGGCATTGCGCGGTGAAGCCAGCCTTCTCGATGACAAATCGTTGAATTAACATTTCTTGACATTCGCGCTGTAAGTTCTATCAAGTGGGATCGTACTAAGTTTAAAATTGGTAAATTATGAAACTTCTTAGCATTCTCGTTATTAGTATCTCATTGGTTTCCTGCGCTCAAGGTGCGCCAAGCACAGTTGAGCAATCCACCAAAAAACCGATGACGAACCAACCATTGGATTCACTTCAAACGGCGTATTTCGCAAGTGGCTGTTTTTGGTGTGTGGAAGCGATTTTTGAATCCGTGAATGGCGTACAAGAGGCGGTTTCAGGTTATTCGGGTGGGCCTTCAAAAAATCCCACGTATGAAGAAATTTGCACAGGAAAAAGTGGTCATGCCGAAGCCGTCAAAGTGTATTATGATTCCAGTATTGTCTCCTATAAAACGCTAGTAGACGTATTTTTCAACTCGCACGATCCATCTACGCTCAACAGACAAGGTCCCGATTCAGGTACGCAATACCGATCGGCAATTTTCTATGAGACGGATACTGAACGTGAAATCGCGAACAATGCAATCAAAAGTTTAAAGGGAAAAGGAACAAAAGTCACCACAGAGCTTTCTCCACTCGAAGCATTTTATGAAGCGGAAGCATACCATCAGAATTACGAGAAGTTGCACCCGAATCAACCGTATGTGCGCTCCGTATCAATTCCTAGAATAAATGCGTTTAAGGCGAAGATGCCGGAGGTGTTGAAATAGAATGTTAGATTATTGGAGAGTTTGAGCGTTGGATGTTTTGGGGCGCTTTATCCATCTTCAGCTGCTATCTTTTTCTGAAAAAGAAAAAGGATATTCGCCTACGCTGGGCGCTGGGTGAATGAATCGTTAGATCGCTAGAATATTCGATCGTTGGATTATTGGAGAGTTTGAGTGTTGAAGAACGGATGGCTGAACGCGATGAATTTATCCCAACTCTGATCGGCCACTCTGGCCACTGCACGGACATTGACTGGGCATTGAGCGCAGTCGAAATGGCAGTCAAAGTATTTTAAGCTAAAGGATTGAAAAGAAAATACTTATTGGATCGTTTGGAGTGCTTTAAAAAGGTCTTGATCCTGCCTTCGTCGGATCGGCTTGTCTACTATCTTTTTCTGAAAAAGAAAAAGGATATTCACCTACGTCGGGCGCTGAGAGATTGGATTGCTGGATTAGCTGCGCTGCTGCCTACGGCGGTGTTAGATTATTGGATTATTGTAGAACCGATGGCGCAGAAAGCTAGAGTGAATTCTGTAATCTTTGTTTGACTCCGCCGAACCACTCATCCTTCAAGATACTCAACACAATGCTATCGCGACGACCGCTTGGACTGCTGCAATTACTCCGCAGCACTCCTTCCACAACGCATCCAATATTTTTCATTGCTGCGATGCTTCGGGCGTTGTTGTTGTCGGCACGGAATTCTACGCGGTCGAGTTCCAATTCTTCAAACGCGAATTTGAGCATGAGGAATTTGCAATTTTTGTTTAATCCAGTACCTTGGGATGCTTTACCGTACCATGTGTAACCGAGTTGAACAGTGTTGTGGGTGGGTTGATAATCGTAGAACCGCGTACTGCCAACATATTTTTGGGTCAATTTATCGAACACTATAAATGGATACGCCGTTCCCTTCGCTTTATCGGCGAATGCAGCGTCCAAATATATTTTCATATTCTCCGGACCAGCAGCAGACAGCAGTGAATACTGCCATAGAGTTGGTTCGTTGATCGCAAATTCTTTGAGGATTTCAAAATCGCTTGGGACGAGTGGACGGAGCAATACGCGTTCGTCTTCGAGGAGGTAATCGTGGGAGAAATTGAGTGGTTTCATATAATCAACTTACGTTTGGACATGCTTCTCTCAGGGTATTCCGTTTGAACAAAGCCAAATTGTGCGTACAATCCTTGTGCGTCCATCGTGCGTAAAAACCAATTTTCAACCTCTCTCAATTCTTCGTGTTCCATTATTGCCTTCATGAGCTGCTTGCTGTATCCGTTTCCTTGGTGCTGTTCAACGATGAAGACATCCATAATGTACGCGAAAATCGTGAGGTCGCTCATCACGCGCGCGAAGCCTACCTGTTCATCGTCGAGATAGACACCAAAGCACATTGAGTGGTCTATGCCCTTTTGAATGGTCTCAACGCTGCGATCCTTCGCCCAATAACTTTTGGAAAGAAACCCATGAATAACCGCCATTTGCAGGCGTGATTTATCGGTTGAAATGCTGATTTCTGACATTCTATCCTATTTTCAAACTCGTCATACTCAAACTTCCAGCCAGCAACTTGTCATTGAACAATGTCAGCTCTTCCGTTTCTTCCTTCAAGCCCAAACTGTATATGAGCGGCAAATAATGTTCTGCGGTTGGAACAGCGAGTTTGAATCCTTCACCCAGCTTTTCGTAATCAATGAGGGATTGAAAATCACCGTCTAGTATCAGTTTATTGGATGTTTCTCGCGTTTCAATCGCCCAATCGTAGCCATAATCGTCTTTGTCGAAATTCGCGAAATCCACCAGTCCCAGGTTGTGAATGATGTTTCCGCTTCCAACGATGAGCACACCTTTTTGACGGAGTGAAGCCAGTTTTTTCGCCAAGTCAAAATGGTATTGCGCAGGCTGTGTATAATCGATACTGAGTTGGATCACGGGTACATTTGCTTCGGGATACAAATGCTTGATAACACTCCAAGCACCATGATCAAGTCCCCATTTTTCGTCCAACTCAACCTCGGTGGGCAGTAGCAACTCCTTTGTTTCGCTTGCCAATTTCGGGTCGCCCTTTGCAGGATATTGCACATCAAACAATTCTTGAGGAAACCCACCAAAATCATGGATCGTTTGGGGCATTTCCATCGCTGTGACCTTCGTTCCTTTTGTATACCAATGTGCCGAAATGCAGAGTATAGCGGTTGGAAGCGTCAAGGTTTCTGCGATATCTTTGAATCCTGTCACAAATTCGTTTTCTTCAATGGCGTTCATTGGACTGCCGTGCCCCAAAAAAAGTACAGGCATTTTCTCGCTCGCAGGGAGTGTGTCGGTGAAATACTTAAATCCAGTTAATGTGCCCATTGCGGTGAGTGCTGCTATTGATTTGATGAAGTCTTTGCGTTCCATGTCGTGACTAATTTACGTAAAATGAGATTCTCTTTTACAGAAATACTGCATCAAGCAATGTGAAGCGGAGAACTGGAGTATTCGGATTATTGACCTCACCTCCTCCGATTCGCCAACAAAGGCGGTGGTTCTCCGTTAAATGGATTCCAACGACCGATACTTTTTGCTTCCATACCCGACGCCTTCATGATGGCGCGATCCCCAAATTGTGAACGAATACGGTCCATTGCTTGGTACAAATTCAAGATGTTTGGATCGTCAAACAAGGTGATTTGATGGGCTCCTTCAACGATGTGACTGTAGCGAACACCAATCAAGCGCACCAACACTCGGCGGTTGTATAATTTCTCATACAATTCCAGTACAATCGGAATAATGATGTGATCGGCAGCACTATAAGGAATCATTTTTTGGAGCGTATAGGTTTGGAAATCGGAATAGCGAATTTTTACGGTGATACAGGATGTCAATTTGTTTCCCCTTCGCAATTGAAACACCAAATTCTCGGCCATTGCCACCATGATTCCTTTCAATTTATCCACATCAATCGTGTCGCGGTCAAAGGTGCGTTCGGTGGAAATCGACTTGCGTTCGTGGTATTGAATAACCGGCGTGTTGTCGATTCCGTTTGCTTTTTTCCAAATTACCGTTCCATTTTTCCCGAACACGCGTTCCATGACTTCGATGGGCATTTCCTGCACGGAATGAATGCGTTTCACACCCAAATCGCAGAGCATTCGGTAGGTTCGATCACCCACCATGGGGATTTTTTTTACGGATAAAGGCGCCAAAAAGGGTTTTTCGGTTCCGTTTTCGATCATGATTTGGTTGTTCGGTTTCGCCTCGCCCGTTGCAATTTTAGAAACCGTTTTATTGGTCGACAATCCAAAAGAAATGGGCAATCCACTTTCGCGGATGATGCGCTCACGCAATTCTTGGGCAAATTGATGGCAACCGTAAAACCGATCCATTCCCGTCAAATCAATGTAGAATTCATCCACAGACGTTTTTTCGTAGAGCGGCACGCTTTCCTTGATGATATCAGTAACGGTGTTTGAAAACTTCGTGTACACGCCTGTGTTTCCTCGAAGTACAACAGCTTCGGGACACAACTGTCGAGCCATCCGCATCGGCATGGCGGAGTGAATCCCAAATTTCCGCGCTTCATAGCTACATGCTGCAACCACTCCCCGATCGGTCGTTCCACCAATGAGCACCGGCCGACCGTTCAAACGGCTATCGATGAGGCGTTCGCACGAAACAAAAAACGTGTCTAAATCCATGTGTACTATTGATCGCATAGGAAGTCGGGGTTAGGGATCCGTGAAATTAATTCTCGTTTCATTGTGGGAGTTGTTATGTGTAAATGTGTTTGTTAACTTGCTTTTCTGGAGGCATTGGATCGACTCCAAGTGCTCGTCCTTCGGTTGTTTGTGACGATGCCGTTCGAAGCTTCTTCCATCACTTCTGAGTAACGAGGATCCTCGATAATGCTCATTTTTTCCATCGAGATCACGTCGATGTTTGTACAATCGTATTCCATCAAAACGGTCCCATATACTTTGTATACTCCTTTTCCCCGAAACGGAAATCGCGTGGCAATTTGTGGAAAATGAACGGTGTCGAGCCATTCGCCCTCTTCGTCTAAAAACGTTCCGAAAAACATCCGCTCGCCTTTTGAAGTCGTTGTGCGCTTCGCATGAATCAAGTACCCCTTCACCCAAACAGCTTTGTTTTCAAAGAGGTGTAAATCCTTTGATAAAATGAAAGGCGTCGGATCGGGTCGCACAATGCTGAACGGACTGAAAATGGGGAAATCGAGCAATTCCATCTGATCAAACATCGCTTCTTCGTTGGAGTGCGAAAGTGCTGGGATTTCGTATTCCTTTGGCGCAAGACGGAACAAATCGTGGTATACAGGCGAAGTAACGGATTTGCTGACTTTCAAATGCGCTTCCCAGAGCAAGGTTCGTTTGTCTTTTCCTGTAAACCGAAACGCATCGATACGCATGAGAATGATCAGTTGTTCGATGCCCGTAGAAATGCGTTCTAAGAAATCATTCAAGTCACAAAACATACCATTTTGAATTCGCTCTTCTGTGATTTTTATGCCCATTCGGGTGTCAAACGCCTTGAGAAGGTGAAATCCCAAAAAAATGTCAGACCCCGAAATAACCGTCATCCATTGGCTTTGATTGACACAGGGAGCGTGGATCGTTGCGCCAAACTTTCGGGCTTCTTGGATGTAGAGTTCCGTACTATAAAATCCACCATAATTGTTGATGGTTGCCACCATAAATTCAAGAGGAAAATAGGCTTTGAGGAATAGACATTGGTAACTTTCTACCGCATACGAAGCCGAATGACCTTTTGCAAATGCATATCCAGCAAAGCTTTCCGTTTGTCGCCACACTTCAGTTGTTAACTCGCTCGAATGTCCTTTCACCTCGATGCAATTGCGAAAAAATTTTTCTTTAACGGCTTGGAATTCTTCCCGTGAGCGAAATTTTCCTGACATTCCGCGGCGCATTTTATCTGCTTCGCCCAACGTTAAGCCCGCAAAATAGTGCGCCACTTTGATCACATCTTCTTGGTACACCATCACGCCATACGTTTCAGGCATGAGTTTCAACAACACGGGATTTGCCTGTTTTCTGCGTTCAGGATTTCGGAATCGCACGATGTATTCGCTCATCATGCCTGACTTTGCGACGCCCGGACGAATAACAGAACTCGCCGCCACCAAACCGAGATAATCGTCCACTTGCAATTTCCGCAGGAGCATTCGCATCGCTGGAGATTCCACGTAAAAACAGCCAATCGCATCAGCCTCGCGCAGCATTTGTTTGATCCGTTCATCGCTTTTAAAGTGGCGCATGTTATGAATATCAATGTAGCCGTGATTCGGACGGTTGTATTGAATGATTCCAAGCGTGTCTTTGATTTTCCCCAATCCGCGCTGACTCAAAATATCAAATTTGTAGAGCCCAACATCTTCTGCTACGTGCATGTCAAATTGCAACGTTGGGTATCCTTTTGGCGGAAGAAATGTTGCCGTAAAATAGTCGATTGGCTTTTCAGCAATAACTATCCCGCTGGCGTGCACACTCAAATGACTCGGAAAACCATGAATGTAATCGGCGTATTTGAGTACCAAACCCGAAAGTTGTGTTCGTTGTGTTGCATGCAAGGCATCGCGCGTGAGCAGATCAATTTCCTCCTTTGGCAAGCCAAACACCTTCCCCAATTCGCGTAAAACGGCTTTTCGCTGAAAGGTATTGTAAGTCGCAACGAGGGCAACATTTCGGAAGCGTTCAAAGATATAGCGCGTCACATCATCGCGGTCTTTCCATGAAAAATCAATGTCAAAATCGGGTGGATTGGTGCGGTAGAGATTGATAAATCGCTCAAAATAAAGATCGAGTTCGATGGGATCCACATCCGTAATGCGCAAAATATACGCCACAATACTATTGGCACCACTTCCCCGCCCAACATAGAAATAACCTTTGGAGCGCGCATAGCTGACAATGTCCCAATTCATTAGGAAATAGGACACGAATCCCATTTTCTGGATGGTATCCAGTTCACGGTCGATGCGTTCAAAAATGACCTGCGAGGTAACCGGATAGCGGTAATTCAACCCATCTTCACACAGTTTTCTGAGCAGTTCTATGTCTTCCACTTCCGAGCCAGTATACGCTTTTTGATTTTGGGGTTCTTTTTGATCCGAAACATCAAACTGAATGCTACTCTCATTCAAGATGCGCTCCGTGTTGGCAATGATGTCGGGATAGTCTTCAAACACATCTAGCAATTGGTCTACAGGCATCATTTGATCACTTGGAAGTGCTTGTTCGGAGAGCGGCAATTTGCTTAAAAGCGTGTTTAAATCAATGGCGCGCAGCAAACGGTGCGCATTGAAATCCTTTTTGGAACGAACCGTAACGGGCTGTAGAATCACCATTTTGTCCGTCGCCAAGCGCTGAAGGCGAATGCTTGGAATGTTTTCGGGTCGCACACCAATGAATTCATTTTCGCGCAGCATTCGTGTTTTTCCCTTTTCGAACGGATAAATGGTCCACACATCTTGGAGTTCGGGAGCAGAATAAGGCACCGTTTTACCCTCATGCAAAAGAGTGGTTAGGTACCGATTGATCCGCTGGAATCCATCGTTGTTTTTTGCCAAGAGAATGAACCGCTGCCGAACCCCATTTCGGAAGTCAACCCCAACCACAGGCTTTATCCCTAATTTTTGTGCTTCGCGAATAAAATAAACACAGGCAGACGTGCAATTGATGTCCGTTAGCGCAAGGCTCAAACATCCGTTCTTTTGAGCCAATTCCACAAGCGTCTGAGCGTCAAAAACCCCATAACGCAAACTATAATAGGTGTGCGTATTCAAATACATACTATTCAATATGATGTTATGAGGTTGAGTAACAAATGTATTAAATTTTAATCAATCTGTGATTAGTTTTTAATCAAAATAGTTGGGTATTTTTTGTTGGTGGATTAAAGTTGTGCATACTGAATTGTGAACTAGGCGATTGAACGATTCACTATCCTAGAAAGCAAAACCGTTCTTTTTTGTTCAAGCGAACGCCCTAGCCCCGATGGTAGCGGCATCATCTGGCGTTTTAGCCAGATATACAGCGGACAGCGGGAAATAGCTCCGTCTTCATCAAATCATCGACCAAAGCCTGTAAGTATTATCCGCTCATTCCGTCAAACACCAAAGAAACTGCACTTTTAACGTATCAAATAGATCGACGCATGAACTATATTTCTTCTCTACTATTCGTTTGTGTCCTGTCCACGGGGTTTTCGCAAACTGATTTCGATTTTTTCGCGACAGCCGATCAGTTCTTCAAAACACATTGCTCGAATGGTCGGGTCAACTACACGGCGGTAAAAACAGATTCCAGTCTCCCCGAATTGATTGCGTATGCAGCATCAAATGAGTTGCCTGCTGGTGAAGAAAAAGCCTACCTCATCAATGTCTACAACCTCTATGTGATTTCAAAAATCGCTTCAACGTATCCGATCGGTTCCCCGATGGACGATCCTGGATTCTTTACAGATAAGTCCTTCGAGTTGAACGGCGAAAAAATCTCCTTGGATCACCTAGAAAATGGGGTTTTACGAAAAGAGCATGCTGATGCGCGGATGCACTTTGCGCTTGTGTGCGGTGCGATCGGTTGTCCGCCAATTACCAATTTTGCCTATCGTGCAGACATACTGGATCAACAGCTCGACCAACAAGCGAAACTTTCGTTAAACAATGAGGCGTTTGTGTATACGAATGTGGATGACAAAGCCATTTACCTCTCGGAAATTTTCGATTGGTACGCAGCGGATTTCGGCAAAAACAAGTCAGAAATAGTCACGTACATCAATGGATTTCGAACAGAGCCACTTGACGCCACTTTTCGAGTTGCGCATTATCCCTATGATTGGACGTTGAATGATGCTGCGCTTGGATCAATCTTGGTCTCTTCGGAAATCAGTGACGCATTGCCAAATATACGAGCATTACCTGACGAGACGAATCTCCAACTGTTTACAGCAGGGAGTTTATTGGCCAAAGGAAAGGCCGACATTACCTTGTTCAATACGCTTTACACCGAGAATCATCAGAATTGGAAAGGACAAGAAATTTCGGGTTATCGAAGCACGTTTGTCACACATTTATTTCAATTTACCTACGGGATCACCAAAAACAAACGCATTAATCTTGGCTTCGATCTCTCATTTAGATCTTCGGGCACGTCAAGTGATTCTACGATTGCTGGAATTGCGCCTGCATTTTCGTATAAAAACGCGCCTGATAGTCGAGTTGGCATTACTTCAGTAGGACTTCGAGTTAAAATTCAACCGTTTAAATACGTAAATGACTTCACCATTCAATCTACCTTTAGCACTCCGACCATTAAGCATCCCGAAGGATTATATACGACTGATCCAACACAGAATTTGTATTGGGCCGATTGGGATCGCTATACGTGGTGGAATCAATTTTTTTATACGAAAACCTACGGTAAATTCCAGTTGTTCACCGAAGTTGATTTATGGTTTCGCTTCCGAAGAAATGAAACTCAGATTGGTATGCTTGATATACCCACAAGTGCATTTTTGAGTTATTTCCCCACCAAAAAGATTACCGTTTATGCCATGACACAGCACGTTCATCGCTTGACAAATGATATCGACCCAGACAATCCTGTCATCACGGATTGGGTTATTCCAATGAGTTATACCGCGTCGGGAGTTGGATTTAAGTACCAAGTACTCTCGAACTTGAACATTGAGTTGTTGTACACCAATTTTTGGCGAGGACGCAATTCGGGCCTTGGAAGTACGTTTAACCTAGGAATCAAATTTCTGACAAAGTGAATCGGATTGTCTTTCTTTTACTGCTCGTACTACCTATTACAAGTATGGCACAGCGCGTGAATTCGATTTCATTTACGGGGTTAACCATCACAAAAGAGGATTATCTTCGGTCTATCATCGAATCTACAACAGGCGGTGATTTTTCGCAGCAGCAATTTGAAGATGACATTTTTCTACTACGGAATTTGAACCTCTTTTTTGAGGTTGAGGGAGAAGCTGCTACAACGGATTCCATTGCCTTTGATCTCACGTTTCGGATTCGCGAAGCAACGTACCTCTACCCCATTGTTTCGGCTTCTGGATTCAAAGATCAGTTGAAATTGCAATTGGGTGCCAACCATATTAATTTTTTGGGACGAGCGCAATCCATTGGTGTGTTGTACCAATATTATGACCGCCATTCATTCTCCATTTTTCACACGGCGAAGCGACATTCGAATAAGAAAACGGGGCATGAGTTGGCGATGGCAAACTATTCAACCGTGGAACCGCTCTATTTTTCGGGACCAGTTGGAGACACCGTGAGTTCGTTCAATTTTGATAATTATTCGGTTTCTGCGGGCGGACATTATTGGTTGGGGCGATACGTGAATGTGGGCATCGGCGCTGCGTATATGTATGAGAATTATTTTCAGCTGGACGATGCCTTTGATCTATACAATGGTACGAAGCGGTTTAATTTTCACAAGCATCAGTTGAGGGCACATGTCGAGTCGAACAAGGTTGAGCATTTGTTTGAGCGAATGGATGGTTGGAAAGCGCGCGCATACGGCGAATGGATTCACACATATACGAGTGGACCCGCTCCTAGTTTTTTGAAGTTGACCTTGACAGGAACATACTATAAATTGATGGGTGAACGAGGGAATTTAGCTTCTTCCGTTCGGTTAGGCACGTCGACGAATACCGAAAGTCCATTTGCTCCATTCGTGCTGGATGGATTTTTGAATGTGCGAGGAATCGGCAATCGTGTTGAACGAGGAACTGCTGAACTGATTGTGAATTTAGAATACCGCCATTCGTTTTGGAAACACAAAATTGTAACCCTACAAGGTGCTGTTTTTTCGGATTACGGTGCGCTTCGAAAGGCAGGTCAATCGTTTGAAACGTTTTTTGATGGCATGGATCCCAATGTGTTTTTAGGAGGAGGCCTGCGTTTGAACCTCAATGTTCTCTACAGAACATGTGTTCGCTTGGACTACTCTCTGAATCCATTTGACCCTTCACAACACGGTTTTACCTTTGGGTTTGGGCATTTTTTTTAAGTCTTGGTCCTTCGCTTAAATCATACTAGATGATGTGTTTCATTACAATCGAATCGTGTGAATGAGTCGGTCAAATCCATCCAATAAAAAAGGGCGATCATTTCGACCGCCCTTCAGTACTATGAGATTTCAGTTCATTCAACGGATTACTCCAAAATAATTTTCTTCACGAGTTCTTGCTCTCCTGCGATCACACGTACAAAGTACATTCCTGCTGGTGCATTGCCTAATGAAATCGTTTCAGAATAAGCACCCTCAATCGTTCCCGGTTTGCTTTCAAACAACAGAGCGCCCAACATGTTCTCCACACGTAGTGTCAAATCTGTGCTCGATACAAGTGTGAGATCCACAATGAATTCTCCTTTTGATGGATTTGGGAAAACCGAAATATCACCATTCAAAAGCAATTCATCCAATCCAATAGTTGACAATGTAACCGTACCCGTGAAAACATCGCTTCCACACTCATTCGTTGCTGTTAAGGTTACGGTATACGTGATTGGATCGTCGTAGGCGTGAATTGGATCCGTGGATGTTGAAGTCGTTGCATCACCAAAATCCCACGAATAAGTCGTGTTACCACTCGTTGTAGATGTGTTTGTGAAAATCCCTGTCAAAAAGGATGTTGAAGACGTAAATCCAGCCACTGGCAATGAGTATTCCTCCACCGTAACCGATTCTGTTCCAGAGCCACACGCATCCGTAATGTCCAAACTATAGGTTCCACCACTTGTGACAACCAAGGAATCATTTGTTGAACCACCTGTCCACGAATAGGAATCAGCCATCATGCTTGAGCTCAACACTGCCGATCCACCCGTGCAGAACCAAGCAACATCAGAGGAAAGGAATCCAGTATACACATCTGCCGAAGCAATGATCAACACAGTGTCCATACCTGTTCCACACACACCATTCAACGAAACGTCATACGATCCTGGAGTAGAAACCCAAATGGTTGAAAGCGTATCACCCGTTGACCATAAAATGGTATCACTTGGAGAAGCTGAAGCCAAAAGTGCAACACTATCACCTGCACACAACGTGATGTCTGGACCAAGGAATGAACCGCCCAATCCAGAAAACTCATCTGCACCAATATCAGGCGTTGCCGAACGGGGTTGACCGTCGAAATCTGTTGTCACTATAACAGAGGGAGTACCAGCACCATCCAACAACGCATTACATACGTGAAGGTCTGTTGCCGTGTGGTAGACAGGATCGAGATCCAAGCCATTTGCATCAAAACTAGACGCTGTCTGCCAATCAGCCAATGTCAGTTGATCAACTCCACCATAATAACCATAAATACCACCCGGTGAGTGAGTATTGTTGTAATCCATTTCAGAAATCGCGTAGTTCGTTGAGAGATACACACCGTAACCAGCAGTGTAGTTTGTGAAGTTGTTGTTTTTTACGCTGATGGCTCCACCACCTGTTGCAAAAAACGCACGAGATGTAGCACCACCTGCTGATACAAGTACGCTGTTGTGCACAACATCCATAAAACCAGAAGTTCCGAAGTACATTCCGTACATAATACTTGTACTTCCGTCTTTCCCAACTTGAATCATGTTGTTGGCTACCAATCCACGATCTGAAGGACTACCATCACATGCGGTAAAATAAAGACCATACGTCCAACCGTTCAACAGTCCTTGGAAAACATGGTTGTTTGTGATTTGAAATCCGTTGTCGCATGTTGCGAAATAGAAACCGTAACGTATTCCCGTGGATATCGACTCACCATAAGCCCGGTTATTTGTAAACACAAGATCATTTTGGAAACCACATCTCGCACCGTAAATGTAGTTATCCACGAAATCATTCCCGTCAAAAACAGTTCCTTCACCCAATGAGG